>CALBPF010000264.1 GCA_937899105.1 uncultured Flammeovirgaceae bacterium
GTAAGATCAGCATCTTCCTTCAATCGCATAACGAATAATGACAAAAACCAGATAGATAGGTTGCCTGAAAACATTGAAATCAAGCAGGAAACCCAACCTGTTTTTTTCGCTCCGGGTTTTGAGACAGAGCAAATGCAAAAATTATTCAGAGATACTGCCCTGCAATATTTTCAGCAAAACCACAGGTCAAATCTTTATTTATTACTGCACAAAATAGACGAAGTTTTTAATCAAGAACTAAAAACTCTTAAAAAAAATGCAAGGAAGAATAGCTTACTCTATAACCTAGATAATTCAGATAGATATTTTGCTAGATTGATGGTTTTGTTTGTTCTCGCATTTGATGTTGCCGTTTGGTTTGCATTCGGAACTGAGGTTTTATTGTGGACACCTTTTAAGGCATGCCTGGCATGCTTAATCCCAATTGTCATGGCTAAAGTCTTTGGGCCTTTATTGTTTAAAAAAGCCATTTTTGAACATTTAAAAAATGGCACTTTAATCTCATTTAAAGGGAAGCAGTTCATTATAAACTTATGCTTAGCAGTAGCATTAGGCGTTGGCATATCCCTTTATACATCAAAAAAAATACTCTTTGACCAACGACAAAACATTACAAATGTCATCTTTGATCTCATTGAAAATGAAGATCTTGATAGTACCTCTGAATATGAACTAGAAGCTCCTATATCAAAGCCTTCATGGGGAATAAAGCTGTTGCATGACAGTTCTACAGTGTTTGCAGTAGCCATGCTTGGACTATTATCATTATTCTGTTCTGCATTCCTATTTACTCGCTTAGCCATCATCTCACCAATTGTCCGCATGAAGAACAGAGTAAGGAAATTAAAGAAAGAATATAGTGTGACATTTGCCAAAGCAGAAAAACTATTACAGGGCCAAAAAGAAGGTATACGGTTAGCTGCATGCATAGCAGGAAAAAAGGCTATCCTTAAAAATAAAAAATCAGAGCATTTTAAAAACTTATTCCCTAAAAACCCTTTGCAATGAAAAAGATAAATTACATTCTATTTAGCATGTCATTATTTTTAATTATATCATGCCAATACACCTCTAATGAGCCATACACAGAGTTGTCTAAATCACTTAACAACCTCATTGAGAAGATTGAAAAACTGAAAAAAGAAAAACCCCGAACTTATTACGTCAATGTAGATAAATCTGGTTCAAAGATTGCAGTTGATAATAATCGTGAATTTCAAAGATTCAAGCGATGCATTCAGCATGTTTTTCAAAAACCTGATGATCAAATTGTCATCATTCATACTTACGAGAATAGCTCAAATGTAAGTAATTTCCATAGGTATACACTAAATACTCCATATCCAAATTTATCCAAAGATGAAGAATTTGACAAAAGGCAATATAAAGTAGCGATGTATTTAAGGAATTTGAAGAAAGAAAAACAACGTATACTCACCAAGATACAGAAAAAACATTTTGAAGTCCCTGCTAACGCCAAGGCCAGTGAGTTACTTTCTTCTCTCTACCGCTTTTCAACTGACATAAAAAAACATGGTCATAAAAGAGCTTATTATTATCTGGCCATGACTGATGGTGTAGAATATTCCAACATCCGAACCTTCAATGCAAAATCTCCTAAATTAGCTAGAGAACAAGGGTTAGAAGATGCAAAAAAACTTTCGAAAAAATTTGATGTCCCTGTTGATGCATTTCAAAGCCTAGAGAAAGTAATATTTCAACTGCCTTCGGATAGTATTATGGACACCACACAACAGATGAACTTTGTACAAGAGTACTGGGAAGAAGTTTTCAAGTATTTTGGATGCCCTGTAATCCCTGATTTCGGTGGGTGTTTTTAAAACCGCTCTTAACATTTAAGACTTAGACAAAATTGCACTGATTACAATTTGAGGCAGAACCAGTAGTCCTGTAGCAAATTATAGTGTTATATATAGAATTTCCACTGACCTTGTAAGTCAGAAAATCTTCAACTGAAACAAAACATCAAATGTAACAAATTCGATCCTTTTGGAAATCCAAAGGGCTAAAACTCTCATGCCTTATGAATATTTACATTCTACTCAAACTTGCTGCTGTTGTGGTCTTATTATTATTAATCACATATTTCATTCTACAATGGTTCATGCAACTTTCGGCTCGTTGCTGGCCCACATACGGCCAAATTGAATAGCCTGCTGGACAATAGGTGAATTAATATCAATCTTAGCAAAAGGCCTAAGTTGCTTTAATAAAAAAGAAGCGAACCGAGTATTGTAAGCCATTCGCTTAAAAGTGTTCATTGACATAATGGTTGGGTTGTCTTTCATTTTGAGTTGAGCCATATTAATGGCTGCCAAACTGAGGTTAAAATGAAAGTGCAATTTTTCTTTTGATCGAGCCTGACAATGATTCAGTCCGGTAAACTGCTTGGCGTCTCTAAAAAGAAACTCAATTTGAAATCTCAAACTGTAGTAATCGATGATCTTCAAAGCTTGTAGTTGTAAATCGGTACAGGCCAGTAAAATATGCTTATCGGTTTTAGTGTTTAAAAGCATCACGATTTTCAGATCTCTTTTAAATTTGGGACTATTGGCAATGACCGTATAGACCTCTATATGAGGCTTCAAGTCAATCACGTGTACCCAGGATTGGAATTGGTAGAAATCTATTTTGCTGCCATAGGTGCTTTTACGTCCTGGCCGTTTTGAGTGTTTACCTTCAAACAGATAGCGCAAGTTTGCATCCGGTCGTAGTTTAGTGATAAAGTGTTTGTTTAGCTCTCTCATCGCCTCAAAGACTTTGGTTTTTGCATAGAAGCCATCACCAACGAAGTATTTGATTTTCAGTAGCTTGCCTTGGCATTTGCGAATTTGATCCATATAAAAATCAATACGAGTACGAGTTTGATCATTTTCTTTTTGACTCAGCCCTGAAGGTGTTTGTGCCACATCCAAAGCCCAGGCTTTGCGAGTACGTATATCTATCAAACTCAGCAAACTGATCTCAAGACCTTTCAAGGCTTTACCTGCGCAGCCATTCCAAAAGCGGTCAAGACCATAAGTCTTTTTTCCCGATTTAGTGATAAAACTACAATCCATTGCAGCGATTACTTGATCCTCTAAATCAACCCCCGCAATTTTGATCAATTGAAAATTAAAATCCAACCAGTCAATGAACTTTTGAAAATTCCTTCTGAATGTCGATTCGTTCAGGAGGCTATATCGGCATAGGTTCTGAAAATTGAATCGGCCTTGTATGGAATAAATTAAATCGAATACCTCTATGAAAAAATTTAGTTGCCATTTGGTAGTTCCACTTAATTTATCGAATATTTGTTCGAGTGCTTCTTTAGTGCTCATTAGGTTGTTTTGTTTGTGTGTGGTAACTCAACATTACAACCTTTTTTAGTTTTAACCTAATTTGGGATTATTTCCTGCACGAACTATTGATTCTAAACAAAACCTTGGCCTTTATTGGAAGATTCTCAGACAACATACGGAAAGTATTCAGAAGTCTTTCAATTTCATTCGGCGTATTCTACATAGGTGGATTGATATTTTTCCCTTCATGGGTTTTACAAAAATCCTGGCCTTTGATTGAATTAATCCTGCAAGTGTTTCCCAACTTTTTAAATGCAAGCTAACAACCATTTTCTGAGCATCCAGAACACAAACATTATGAATACTATAATTCATATACCAAAAACTCATTTGGTCATTCGAGAGGCTGTATCTGAAGAAACGGCAGTTATTAGTTCATTGA
Source organism: uncultured Flammeovirgaceae bacterium (assembly GCA_937899105.1). Lineage (GTDB taxonomy): Bacteria > Bacteroidota > Bacteroidia > Cytophagales > Cyclobacteriaceae > Fulvivirga. The sequence continues at coordinate 3,745 of CALBPF010000264.1, forward strand.
TACACAGGAATGTAATACAGATACATTCTGCTCACTACACAAAACGTCAGATACAGATTTGGCAAAACGGCTATACAGAAGAGACTATAAAAACTCAGATAGAACAACGTCCCGTCTTTGTATTGGAATGTAACAATGTAATTTGTGGAACAATCCAGCTTGCACCTCAACATCCTGAAATTAAAGGATTTTATCTTGATCCAGATTATACTGATAAGGGATTGGGTAATGTCTTATTCGATTTTCTCATTAGCTTTTTGAAGAGGGCCAATAATATATGGGTAGAATTAACCTGCAATCAATGGACAGCACCATTTTACCAAAAGCAGAAATTTAAGTTTATACGAAAAGAAATAGTCTGCTGGCAAAACGAGCCATTTGAAGAATGGAGCATGCGCCGTACGTTCTAAACATTTTAAATTATAAACACTAAACATAATCAAGAATGAGTACTAAAAACATTCACAAACAAAGTGGTTTGTTATCCAAACCGGTTGTTAAGCTCCCTGATGGAAAAAACCACTTTAGCTGGTCTGACCTTTTTAACGGCAACATTATCCTGGGTAGTGCAGGAAGTGGAAAAACCAGTGGACCTGGCGCTTGGATACTAGGCGATATATTACAAGACTCAACCAAGCCAGGTGGCCTACTGCTTTGTGTCAAAAAAGATGAAAGATTACGCCTGGAAGATGCAATTAAAAAAGCTGGCCGTGCAGACGATATGGTTATTATCAGTGCTGAAAACCCTTTTAAGGTAAACGCCCTGGCCTATGAATTATTCCGAAAAGGTGGAGATAAGATTGAATATAATGAAGCATTGAACATACTCATGGAAATCTTCTTGCTTGGAGAGAATTACGAAGCAGGGGGCAGTGCGTCTGGAAAACAGGAACGTTTCTGGGAAAAATCTCTAAAGCGATGCCTTATTCGACTTATGATGATCTTAGTCTTAGCCAAGGAACCCGTTTCAATCCAAAATATGCGACGAGTATTGATTGACATCTTTGATGAAGGGGACATTGAGCGTTATAGCAATCTTTGGATGCGGATTGAGCAGGATCAAGATCAGCAACAAGAAGAAGCCATGATAGAATATGAGGAATGGTGTCGTAGCAATTTTTTCTTATCCTGCTTTGAAAAAGCCAATACCCGTGAAGACCTCTCTCCTATCGAATTAGAGACTATGCAATTAGTTGGAGATTATTTCCTAAAAACATTTTGCAAAATATCAGACCGAACCAAAGCCATTATTGTGGAGTCGGCAATGGGCTTATTTGAGCCGTTTAATTCTGGCATTCTCAAAAGCCACTTCTCTACAGAGATGAGTGAAGATGTCAAACCAGAAAAATGTATTGAAGAAGGAAAATTGATCATTGTTGATATTCCGATTAAGGAATTTGGAATTTCGGCTGTATATGCTGCGGGGATGACCAAGAAGATTTTTCAGCAATGCATGGAACGCCGCGTGGTGGCATTGGAAGTTAATCCGCGCCCCTGTTTCTTATGGATTGATGAATACCATTTTTTCATTAGCCCTGTTTCCGACCAGAAATTCCAGTCGAGTTGTCGTTCTACAATGACAGCGGCTATATACCTAACACAAACAATCAACAATATAAAAGCGGCAATGGGCGAAGACTCATCTATTGCTAAATCAAGATCTCTTTTATCCAATTTATCGACATCTATTTTTTGCGGCAACATATGTAGAGATACCAATTTATATGCAGCCAATATGATTGGTAAAGAATTCATCAAAACCAATAGCTCATCCATTGACACCAATAGTCGCGCCAGCCAAACGACCAATGAACAACTACACTATATCATCCCACCAGAACATTTTGCAGCACTAGATTCAGGGGGTAATCAAAACAATTTTAAAGTAGAGACCATAATCGTCTGTCGCGGTAAACTGGCGAGCTTTATTTGGAGGCTATATTCGATCAGCAAGGTCGTAAAGAGTCATTATTTAATCATATAAAATCTATTTTCATATGATCAGGCGTAAGCGTATACTAACAGAGTCAATGAGCTTTTGGCCAAAGTTTTCCGATCCGGATATACTAAAAGCGATCTTAAATTCAAGCATATGGAAACATCTTTTCTTAGGCGAAAGGAAAGCCATGTGGCTCTTCGTTAAAGCCTTATGTTTTCTAAAAATGGAAATGTTTATATCTCCTATTAAAACATTCCTGCGCTATAATCATGGCAAGCGTACAATGGGTGTCACAATAACGCTTATGAGTACTCTCATGATGATGGCCTTCAATACACAAAATATTTTAGGGTATCTGGCTACATTCTTTCCATTTATAGCTCCGGTACTACCATTCTTTATGAACACAGATCAGATTATGACAGGCTTATTCATCGATATCAAATCACCTTTTCTTATGTATTTATGGATCAGCTATCTTTTGATCTCTGCTTTACATCTTTTCCAAATCTTTAGAAGGCATGGCAGGACACAACCTCAAAATACACGCGGTAAATCTATCCTTCATACTCTTCTATTCAGGTATTTGCGCGTTTCAGAAAAATGGGTTCAAAGCATCATTGAACCTGTACTTGTGGGCTTCACAGGATATGTATTAATTGAAAATGGATTAGATTTCACCTTAGGATTATTCCTAATGATTTCAGCTTTCTGTTTGCTTTTTCAAGAATGCTATGA
>CALBPF010000265.1 GCA_937899105.1 uncultured Flammeovirgaceae bacterium
TGACCTAAAGAATTTTCAAGTGAATCCTAACTAATGGTTGCATGATTGGTATTATGTTATCACTTATTACTCATAATCAATGGGTAGCTCCATTAGTCATAGTCATCGGGTAGCCGGTTGTATGATTTCTCGGATCGTTGCCCATCCGGTAGGGCTATCTTTGTATCGAATGTAGGTGACTACCGTTCTGCCGCTGAACACCCATGATTCACCACCGTCTTTTGGCGTTCCTTTTATAGCAAACCTGGTTTGTTCGGTTGCCATGTTGCCTTGTATTAGAATACTTTCGACATCATTTTCAATAAATTCTAATGTGAAATTTGTTAGTGTCCCTATCAAACTATTTATTACATCTTCCCGTCCGGTTTTCAAATCGTTGTATCCGAGCGCTTTTACGACTTCGGGATTGTGCAATGATCTGATTTTCTCGATGTCTTTATTGCCAAAAGCTTCTCGAATAACTTTCCCATGATTGAGGATCTCGTTTTTGGCGGTATTATCTTTAAGGTCCTTCTTATTATTAACGCGCACAAAATAGCCTTCATAAAACAAGCCTGTGGGTTCATCATTATCTGAGAACTGAACGGATTTCATATGATACTCATCTTCACTAACCCATCTGTAATTATAGATTCGGTAGGTACCCTTTGGCTCGCCTTCGAAGGTGAGTTTTAACTCTACATCTCCCTCCTCGCTAACCTCGCCCTTACCTGCTCCCGATCTGATTGCTCCAAAACTTGATAAATGGCCGACTTCTCCTGTTTTTGGGTTGTATGACCAAAATATATGACCGTTGGGCTCAGGACCGTCTATGATAGACAAAAGAGAATTATCCGTATTCAGCTGTTTCGTTACCGTATGGTGGCCTGGAATTTTTATGGTCTCTGTTCCATTTCCCCAATTGTGCGTCCAGTCGTCATTTTTTAAAGTCCATTCGCCAATAAACTTTTCGAACGGATTCTTAGCTGCATTATCTGGATTTCTGCCATTGAGCTCATAAGTAATCGTCTCTATTTGCGCCCTGAGGTTGGTTATCGCAACGAGCAAGAACAGTGGAAGTAGTGCTTTGGAGATTTTCATTCAAGTATCGTTAACATCAGATTGAGTCAACGGGCTTATGGACCAAAAGTTACCTGCGATGTGCGGATAGACAGGTTTTTTAGTCTGTCTATCATAGTGTCGCACTTAACGTTACTGATGTGCTATTATCTCGGGCAGTATAAATGAGGTCAATAGTTCGTCTGCTTGCTTATGCCCATAGCGTGTATTGTATGCTGTAGATGTAATCACAACAACCGCGTCCAACTCTTTGAACGTAAATATCTTATTCCCGCCATTGCCGGAACAATAGGCTGTGCTGTATTTTTTAGAGTTAATGCTGTAATCTCTTATCCACCAGAGATAGCCGTAGGAATTGGGCTTAAATGATGTCTGAATTTGCAAGCTAGTACTATTTGCCACCCAGTTTTTAGAGATAATTTGTTTACCCTCCCAAACACCTTCCTGTAAATATAATTGTCCGAAATCAGCAAAACCCTTGGCGTCTGTTCTAAAGTTCCCTGCCGTACTGGGCACATCCTGAGGGGTATAAAACCATTTATATTTCTTATTTCCCAAAGGCTTAAAAAGTTTTTCATGGGCATAGGCCTCTAATCCATTTGGAACACTTTTATCAATTATATCACCCAGTATCACCACTCCTGCGGTAAAGTAGCGCCAAGTTTTACCGGACTCTCGCATACTATCGATAGGAAGATCTAATGCCCACTTGACCCAGTTCTCTTTATCGTACATATACTCTTCGTTTCCCGGACTGTCGAAGTTATTATCGTCACCGAGAAAATTGCTACTCATAGTTATGAGGTCTTTTATGGTGATCTTACCCTTGTCAATTGAATAGTTTTTATAATCTTCAAGACTGTAAAAATCTGATAGACGTTGATCAAGTGATTCTATATATCCTTCGTCTAGGGCGATTCCAAGAACAGCCGATGCGATTGATTTACCCACTGATCTAGCATCATGTAAATCATCTGCATTTGTATGATTATAGTATTCTTCAATAAAAACTTGCCCATGGTGATATACAACCACGGCATGGATGTCTTTATAGATATTTTGATTTATGGAGTCTCTTAAAAGCGCTAGTCTATTGTTACTTTCTTTGTTTACCTGTTTGTTTTTTGGAGGGCTGCAGTGTATGCATAAAACAGGGGAAAGTAGTAGTAGTATTTTATACATCTTTTGGTTATTGAATTCTTAAGAGGTTTTCTAACAGGTTTGGCAATTAAAATGAGCCTGGATTTCACTCTAAAGGTTAATCCAGCGCTTTAAGTAGTTCGCCCACTATATCATAGGCTCTGGCATGACCGTATCTCGGGCCATAAGCGCTCGAGGTCAATGCTATGACCATATTTTCCTTCGGAACAACTACCAGATGGTTCCCACCTCTTCCGGAGGCCCAGAGGTAGTCAAATTTTCTACCGTTAAACTCGCGTTGTGTTTTGTACCATAGCATTCCGTAAGCATCGGTAAACGACCACCAATCAGAAAGATCAAAGGCTTTTCGCTCGAGTAACATTTTGATATAATCTGGCTGAACGATTTGCTCGTTGGCCCATTTACCTTCATTGGTTACCAATACACCTAACTTGGCAAAATCTAGGGTTGACAAATACAGCGTTCCGGCTGCCACCGTTTGGTTAGCGCCATTCGCGTACCAGTAAAACTCCTTGATTCCTAAAGGATCAAATACTTTTTCCCTGGCAAAATCTCTAAGGCTCATTCCGGATTTCTCCTCAATGATGGCTCCAATCAATGCGGCATTTATATCTGCGTAAACGAAGCGTTTACCAGGCTCTTCGGCCAACGGTACACTGAGTATATAGCTGACCCACTCGTCCATTCCCATCCACTGTCCTGCATTCCCGGGCGTTTGTCCATCATCTGAATCCGCATCTAACCCCGAAGCCATATCAAGTAGGTGCCGAATCTTAATTTGTTTGTAGTCTTCATGGATAGATGGATATTTCTCTTTAGGAAAGAATGAATAGACATTCTGATCCAGGTTTTGGACCAGCCCCTCTTTCAATGCCACGCCCAATAGTAAAGAGGTAATACTTTTACCCGCAGACCGGATATCATGAATATGATTTCTCCAAAATGTATTGTAGTACCATTCCATAACTAATTTGTGGTCTTTGATGACCACTAAGCCTATAAAATCCCTATGCTCCAAACTGTCAAGCTTTAGAATGAGCGCATTGATGGAATCCCGGTTGAATCCAGCTTCTTCCAGACTGGCATAGGGAAGGTTGGGTACGGGTGGCCTTTGCCCCCAGGAGTAGATAGATACCAGCAAGTAAAATGAAATAAGGAATAAACGCATGAGTTTGGTTATAAATAACTGATTTCTAAAGTAGATAGCGAAACTCACCCTTAGGCTTGACTAAAAATTGTACGAGATTAACATTTATACTTTTCCCTTAAAATTTTTCTGTATTGGCCAGGGCTTATGTCAAAGTAATGCCGAAAAATATGATTAAAATGGCTTTGATCCGTGAAGCCACAGTTATAAGCAATTTGGGTGAGAGAGTGGTCGGAGTCCAATAGTTGTGGAATAGCTTTCTTTAATTTTATTAGCCTTATATACTCTCCCAGACTGGATGACAGATATTTTGGAACTGTTCGTGAGATATGGACGGGATGAACGCCTAGTTGTTCCGATAGATACTGAAGACTAATGGTGAATGTATCGTACTGCAAAAGTTCTTTTAACTTGTTTACCCATTCGGGTACTTTTTTATGATAAATCGCTTTTTCTTCGCCCAGAGCGTTACAAATCTGCATCAGCAACAATTCGGTAGACACTTTGCTATATGAATCGGCAATCAAAAACTCCTGATACAGTTTTGCAAAGAGCACATGTACTTTCGGGTCTTCAACCAACTGACTGCCTTCGAATGTTTTCAGGTCTATATCGTTTTTATTGAACCAGCTTTTTTCAAACTCTAAGTGAAAGCCTGAAGCCTCATTAGAATGCCGGACCCCATAATGGCCTTCCTGCCAGTTGTTGAACATTAAGCTTCCAGGAGGTAATAAGGACTTTACCTTTTTATTGCAGTCGATCATATTTCCATTCAGCACATACATGAAATAAGGATTTTCATGATAGTGCCACGGTGTTTTCTCAATGGTGTAGTTATACTGCGACAGGACAATTTCATTGAAAGTGACCTTGATATCCTGGGTGCCGTAATACTTTCCTTTTTGAGAAACTTTCATTCTTTGGTTTGTTGCACGATTATCTTTAAGGTTAACTCAGTTGATAAATGCTATCCATAATATGCTCGATATTTACCTCATCATTTTTTTAGTAAGGCTACCTATAGGTGTAATTAGCCCGATAAGATTACCCGCCACATCTTTAAACCAAGCAAACTCTCTTCCATCAGGTAGTTTAATTGGTTTTACAAATACCTCTCCACCGTTTGATTCAATTACTTTCAGGTCAGAATGCAGGGAATCAGTTTCAATATAAACGGTCACATAATTTTGGGGATCGTCCGGTCCTAATTTATTAATATGTCCACTTAAAGCGTCTTCTTTTCCTGTATCAATAATTGCAGAATTTCCGTGTTTATTTAATTTCCAATCAAAAACTGCTCTATAAAATTCCGATGTTTTTTCAATATCACTGCATCCTATTTCAAAATGCACTACTGTCTTTTTCATAATTTTTTAATTAATGGCAACTATGTATAAATGCGCATTCCGCGTACAAAGGATAGCAAATGTTTGTAAGTATTTGTATCATGAGTATTAACTGTCAAACTATTCTAATCTAAGATTAATTGACTTTATCACCATCAGTT
>CALBPF010000266.1 GCA_937899105.1 uncultured Flammeovirgaceae bacterium
TAGCTCTGGTATTGGCGGCCCCAGACTTAAAAAGATATGGCTTTCAGATGGTTCTACAGAATGGGAGCATTTGAGTTATTCTTACAGTAGTCCCTTCAGCTACGGCACACCTGTTTATAATTATGAATCTGATAATGGCTATCAACTGGTTATTAAATCAGCCTCTCTTAATACATTGTTTGACATTAATGGTTCTGCGATTACTTATGGTGATGTGGTCACGACTCAGGCGGATGGTAGTTCCATTAGGACTATTTATAGTAACTCTGAAAGGCCGGATGATGATCCAACCAATTCAAAAGTATTCTTAGCGAATGGTTACTTAAACTTAATTGAATCCTCCGATCTGGATGTCAATGGTATACCTTTTACAAATAAGACTTCAAAATTTTGGGAAAGAGGGATAGTTAGGGAGCAACATTATATTGACGCCGGTAATAATATAGTTAAAAGGTTGGTTAACGAAGTTGATTATACAAAACCAATTCTTTTTAATATACCCAATTGGACCCTTGACCTGCATAAAGTACCCAATCCAACCTTCGACCTTGCATATATAGGTCAGTACAACGTGATCAGTAAGTATATCAATGCTCGCGAAAGACGTGTTTATGAATATGATCAAGATAGTCCATCAAAAGAGATGCTGTTAACTACAGAATATCATTATCATGCATCTTACCCCTCTCTAATTGATTATGAAATACAATTTTTTCAAGATGGTAGTGAGCTGAGAACTAATTATAAATACATCTTTGAATATAATAATTTGCTCCCTGGATCTTCCGATGTGCGGACTGAGGCATTACGCGTTTTGTATATTCGAAATGTTCGGAACATTCCTATCGAGATAGTTAGGTACTATAGAAAGAATTCTGGTGATACCTTTAAAGTAATTGAAGCAAAACTATTTACTTATAAGAGCTCTTTACCTTTTGAAGAATACGACCTTCGTTTAACAGATCCTACCAGCAGTTTCACGGAATCATTTGTCCGATCATCCGATCTGCAGTTTGTAAAAGATAGTAGATATAAATTAGTTAAAACATATACGTTTGATCCGGCTACAGACAATCTTTTAAGCGTAGAAGATGAAAGTGGTCTGGTACGAGACTATACCTATAACTCCAGTGATTATCTAACTTCAGCTACATTAAATCCAGGTGGAAATAGCCAGAGCACAACTTATACCCATAAAAAGTTAGTGGGTATTACCAGGGTGACCGATCCAAATAATAACGATCAGGATTTTGAATATGACTCCAAAAACAGGTTGAAACTTGTTAGAGACAGGGACGGTTACATTGTCGAAAGGTATAGGTATAATTATCGCGATATAGTCGAACACAATGCGGACTTCACCTGGTCAGGTACTGAACTTGTTGGCAACCAACTTACGTTCACAGTGCTAAGCGAACCTGCGAGTATTGGTGAAACTAAGTACTATTGGGATTTTGGTGAGGGAACCGTAGTTGAAACAACATCCAAGAGTACCAACCATACTTACAGCGCAAGTGGTTCACAAACGGTTACTTTGGTAGCCGTGAATCCTGAGTTTGGATCTGCGACTAACTCATTACCAATTACTATTTCTCCACCACCACCTCTCTCGGTCAGCCCTTCGAGTTTGAGTTTTACATATACCTCAGGCTCAAAAAATGTTTCCCTCTCTAATGTTATTGGTACACCTACGGTTACAGACAATCGCTCCTGGATATCCGTTTCGAATGTTTCCAGTTCATCAATAACAGTTAATTGTACCTCTAATAGCGGGAATGAAGATTCCCGTTCAGGTACCGTAACAGTATCGGATTCTAATTCTACAAGATACATTACCGTCATCCAAGCTCCCGATCCATCTCAATCGATTTGCCCCCCGGGGTGTAGATGGGTAGCCGCTACCAGCCAATGTATTTCGAACACTACCGGACTTGAGTGCCCGCAATAAAAAAATATTAACGTTATGTATAAGATTACACTAGCCTTCTTTTTTTTCGTAAACTTCTGTCTGGCGCAAAACGAACAGATCATCGTAAATGAGAGTAAAGCCTCTTTTGAAAATAAGTCATATTTGATTGTAGAACAGCTTAAGCTGACCGATGGATTTCACATTAATGCTTCTACCGATGGGAGTTTTTTTGCAAGAGTTATTGGCAATACTCAAAACGTACCCCAAAGCTTAGATCAGAATTTCCTTCGGGAAGAAGTAGTTCTCAAATCTGGGAGCACAACTGAAAATCAGTTAGCCGAACTTGAAATTGAAGATGTTTACCGCTTCTATGGCTACCAGGATGGTATTGGCCGATCTTTGCAAAATGTTGCTGAAGCTATGGGCGCGAGTAGAAAAGATATTATTGAGCCCTTTACATATGACACAAAAAGTCGTATCGATAAATCCTATATTAGCCAGGAGCACAGTACTTCTAATGGCAGTTATCAGTCGAATGCAGTAAGTAATCTGCTTTCTGCCTACGGTTCTGAAAGCCCTTACTCAACCTAAGACTACGCTGAGTCGCCATTGGATAGTATCAAATCAGTAACCGGGCCAGGT
>CALBPF010000267.1 GCA_937899105.1 uncultured Flammeovirgaceae bacterium
CTCCTGAAATTATTCGATATCAATACGGACTGACCCAGCGCGGAAAACAGGAAAAGTGTTAGGAAGTGATGAAAAATTATAATCAACGAAAGCAAAGAATTCTTAAACGAAATTTTCAGAATGTTGTCCTAACCGTTTAATGCCTGTTTTACTAACTCTGGTCGACCGTGTGATTAAGGCAGACCAAAAAAATAAGGCTCCTGGAGAGGAGCCTTATCAAGTGCTTGATTGTAAAGTAATAGACGTCTTAAACCTCTTTCAATTCTTCTGCTTCCCTGGCCGCTAAAATTGCATCTGCCATGGCTTGCTCGGCCTTCTCGATGGACGCATAAACCATTTCTACACATGCCTTGGCATACTTTTCTGAATTTTCAGCTCTTTTTTGAGCTAATTCACGTGTACGCTTTTCTTCGAATTCTGTGCGGCTTTGTTTAAGGTTAGCCTGGTGTTTTTTAATCTTTTTTCTGGCTTTTGAAAGATTACCTTTTGCCTCGCCCACTTTTTCTTCAGCCGACTCCAGATCGCCTAATACGTCCACCAATCGCTCTTTAGATACCTCTATTACACCTTTTGCGCTATCAAGCCGTCCGGATAGTTTCGATTTTAACTTTTCAATTTTTTCGCTCATAACTATAATTTGGGTTTTAATTACTCGAAATTATAATCACAGCGAGCTAAAATTCTTGAACTTATTCAAGTCAAACAATTTATTCAACTAGCCGTAATATAGAGTTAATAAGCTTATCCTCTAGCGCCCTTACTTAAAACATGAAGCCAAATCGGATGAAGAACAAGAAGTCGCCTTGATCTTCAGACGTAGCCCCTTCAAATGATAACGCTAGTTGATTTAAGGGGGTGATCCAAAAACCTGCGCCATATCCTCGATGCCAATCGTCAAGCGATTCATCCACGAATGCCTCGTCGGAATTATCGCTCCATACTCGTGCAATATCGTGAAATGCAATAAGGCCAAACGAGCCTAGCACTTTGCTTCTGAAGTTGAACAGTTTAGTTCTTAATTCAGTATTTTGATACACGCTTTCATCTCCGGCAAATCTGAATTTTCTATACCCCCTATTGTTGGTGGTTCCACCCACTTTAACCGCTTGATAGAATTCAAAATCACCGAAGTTAGCCGCTCCTCCAATTCTAGCGGCAAGTGTTGTTTTGAAAGTCCCACCGGTACTGGCATATATCGATACATCTGAAGCTATTTGTTGATACGAGTTTGATTCATCACCCAGCTGCTCGGATGCGAGAAGCTGTAAATTATATCTAAATCCACGGGTGGGTACGTGCTTACTATCGGTGTGATCTATTCCATAGTTTAGCTGGAGTCCTACATAGTTTCTTCTTGTGTCCAGTAAAGGAGAATCACTGCCTTCACCTCTACCTACTAAATCAGGGTAGAGAGTAATAAATCTGTCCGCATCATCTTCATCCTCATCCAAGTTGTCATCTCTTTCTACACTTACTGAGTTGTAATAACCTCCAAAGGTGAGCCTTTGTCTATTATCATCCATATCTATTGCCAGGGCATTTCTTAATGTGAATTGAGCATATCTGGCAATATAATATTGTGCATCGATATCGATAAGGTCTTCATCGGAACTGGACTTGTTGCCTAATCCATAAAACGCATCTATAAAACTCGGTCGATGTAGATCTACCTCAAGCAGATAATCCCATTTCCCAATGGCGTCAGTAAATGTTCCCGTATAATTTAAATTGAAAGCGCTAGTGCTAGCGGCATAATCAAGTAATAGCCTGTTATTACTGCCAAAAGGAAACTTTCTGAATTTGTGCTTAGTTAAGGAAAAACCTCCACCCAAAATAAATCCATCATCAGGGTTAAAGCTTATTGAGGCCAATGGTGATAATATATCATATTTAAACTCCTTTCTATCATAATAATTGACATCGGGATCTTTAGATGTATTGTCCTTTAACTTATCTCCAATGAGGGTGTTACCCTCTTTTGTATCATAAACATGTACCTTGTTTCCGCCCTTACCTACCATTAAGTCTTCTAAGGTATCCTCTCCTGAACCTCCGTTAACTCGAATTTTTACTCCCTTTCTTGTATCACCAGATATTTTAAACTTATCGTCCCCTTTGAGTCCATAGAGTCTCACTTCTTTTGTTTCGTCGGCCTTTAAAATACGATCATATAGTGTATGTTTAATTTTACCTTTTTTAGTGACTGACGATACTTTAACGTGAACTTCGTTTTCGTTGAGTCTGGTAACTTCAAATAGTTCTCTTTTTTTTGTTCCTACCACGTTGACTGTTTTGGATAGGAAGGCATAAAGTTGCTTGGAGTATACATCTAGTTTATCTCTTCTGCTTTTAAGCTTGGAAATTATAGTAGCTCCATTTAGGTCATAAAGAGGCTTAGGCAATATCTGGATTGCGTTTTCAATGACCTCATCGGTAAGTCCGGCTTTAATTTCATTTGCCATATTCACCCATTCCTCCTCTGTTAAATCTGTTAGAAATGATCTATCAAAGTACCTCGCGTTAAACTGCAAACCACCAATATCTCTGATATCATGATGAAAACCCTGGTACTTAGGAATACCCCATTTATGTGAGGCGAACTCAATCACACTGCCATCACCAAAGAAAAAGGCCTGATCTCGGTCTCTGGGTATGGGCTGATAATATTCCCTACCTTCATCATCTTTGAATGTGGCCCATCGCCATTGATCGTCATGCCTGTCCCAGTCGCCCAGGAAAATGTCAAATATCCTGGAGCGCAGTACGTGTTGCTGATCGACATAGCGCTTATCATTTTTCTGCGTTTTTTCTATAACTTCCAGCGTATTAACTATGTCTTTAGAATTGCCAAAGCTATCCACATCTCTTCTGTCTTTGGCTGGCCGCTCTTCATAAATGTACAAAGCGTTCTTGAAATCTTCCCGATACTTTCCAAATCGAGGATCATCCTTAACATAAACTAATTTGGGATTAGTGTGATACACGCCAACAGCATCCGCCATAGGGGCTATAACCAACGCAGCATATGGATGACTGGCGGATATTTGGTCTTTTACCAAATCACTGGCAAAAGTTTTTCGAAGGATAGGTGGCAAGGCGGCCTCGGGAAACTTTTCTACGGATCTCAAAACGTATTGCTTTCCATCTGCATTTTCCATCCTTAAAGAGCGCGTCTGCATTCCACCACCACGTTTAAGAATTTTTAACCCTCCTTGTTCTTTGCCTATATCAAACACTGGCACCTCCAGTTCAGTGGCCCATTCTTTCCTATAGTTAATACCAAAAAGGCCGGGTTTCTTACGATCTTTTTTAAATAAAGTGGCGTCGCCCACGGCGCTTGCCGTCATTTCAGAAAAATCCAGGTCGCCATAATCTTCCTCAGGGGTTTCTCTGTAAACCTGATTGAATAATTTTTTACTGTAGGCCATTTTTCCTTCGCTGCCATCGGCTACCCAAAATTCCAAAATGACATCGCCATTTTGGTAAAAATTGAGACGTCCAAAACCGTTGGCGGCATAAGCAAAATCTGCCGTCTTACCTTTAACTACAGGCTTGGCATCATTAATAGAACCACTTATAACATGATGTTGGTTATCTACATTATGATATTGAAGTGACTTTTCATGACCGGTAACATAAATAAGGTTTGGATGTATTTTGAAGACATCCTCAAGACCTGCACGCAATGTTTTGTATTTGGAGGAGCTTAAGTCTTGAAGGTTTCCTACATTTTTTCTGTACGCTGCATATATGGTCCCTAGCAACGGTGGGAATAGGTGCGTTGTGATGGGAAAATAACCGCCATGAGGACCGTTACTGTAAATAGGATGATTGCCAACTACAATGACTTTTTTATCCTTATTTCTTCTCAATGCATCTTTCATATGCACTAAAAAGGAACCTTCATCGATTGATTCACATGGTGCGCCTTCACCTGTTTTCTCCCATTCGTGCAGCCACCATTGCGTATCTATAAAGATGGCAACTATATCCTCCGAAAGCTGAACTTCTTGTGGTCCCGGACAGCCATTATCAGGAAGAAAAACGTTTCCCCTTTCCGCTAGAATAGCTTCAACATATTGTTCCAGATTGTTAACATTGCGATATCCTTGTTTGCCCCCCGAAGCCCAATCATTGTACCCGGCAGTCATAAATATTTTACCATTAAAATCCTCTAACTGACCAAACTTAGCTGAGAGAATTTCTTGTGCCGCTTTTCGCTGCTTGATATGCGAAGAATCCGGTAAACCTTCTTTTGCTCCGTTATTACCCAGTAGAAATAAGGAGGCTTTTTCCCCTTCTTTTTCTACCTGCGATATCATTAAGTTCAGGGCATCAGAAGGTGCTCCTTTCGTTTCGTTCTCGCCGCTTAGCAGAAAGACAGATAAGAAAGGATCACTATTTTTAGCTGCGCTGGTATCTCCTTCACCTTTAGAATAAGGCTTATAAGTTGCACAGCTTAATAATACTATTTGTAAACATAGGATACTTAAAAATCCTAATAGTAAGTTTTTTAATTTATAGATCATTTCATTTGGGATATAATGTGACTTTAATGAAGTCGTTTTTTCAAGTTATATTGTAGTCTTTAACAGCTATTATCTCAACTGCATTGAATTGCAGCAACTTCGTTATCGGTTATTCTCGCTGTAAACGACAAAAAGCGTCATGAATAAAATGCCTAAAATAAAGGCAAGTGTAGCGACATGAACAAGTTTTTGTTTACGAGTAAGCGCCTGACCCATGAAATAAATATCATCAAATATTTCATTATACAAATTTTCACCACTGGCCATTACTTGCTGTATACCTTCTTTAAACTGTTCTTGCGTAATTCCCGCAAAGTTTTCTGCATAAAGCAGGCCGCTGTAGGATGATTTTTTATAAGCAGAGCCTTTATAACGATAAGGCAACATACTAATTAGCGCTAAAATCATGGAAGTCATACAAAAGACCATGAAAATTTGAGATGCTATCAATAGGAAGCCACGGTCTTCTTCGGGGGCTACATACATAATTCCCATTACAAGGGAGATCATTATCGAATTGATGGTGAGAATGATGCTGGCCTTATTATCCACCATCTTTAAAAGGTTGTAATGGTTCCTAGATACGTTCCTGCAAAGGGTTTGAACCCCTCGAATATCAAACTTCTTTAATTTCTCTTTATCCTTATCTGTTACAAGTTCGGTCATAGTTTTGGTTGATTTGTTAAATTCTAATGTATGAAGGAAAAAACAGGAATACCTTGAACTAATTCAAGAATGGCCTATTGCAACGCAGCTGTAATTTATTATTTCCTTGAATGAAATATATATCTTATGCTTGTGAATTGCAGTATGCTAATTATATAAAATTATCCAACAGGTCATATAGCAATTCCTACTTTGACTTTTGGGGTGTCAGATTATTTGTCCGAATATATTACTTGATGATCTTGAGATATTTATTTATGCAAGATTCAAGAATCTTAATAAATCTTAATAAAGATTAATGA
>CALBPF010000268.1 GCA_937899105.1 uncultured Flammeovirgaceae bacterium
AAATATCCACCATGACAAATCTATCCTGTAAGCAAAACCTTGAAGCCAATCTGATAGGAACCACCAGCCTATGGGTGCTGCAAGCAGAAACGAAAACCCCACAATGGCCATGAAGTCTTTCGAAAATAGCGTTACAATACTTGCTATGGATGCACCCAGAACTTTTCTAATTCCGATTTCCTTGAATCGCTGTTCGGCAGAAAACATGGCTAATCCAAGCAACCCTAAACAGGAAATCATAATGGCAACTATGGCAAAAGCATTAGACAGCTTAGACATTACCTCTTCATTTTTATACAAGGCCTCATATTCCTGATCGATAAACTGATAGTTGAAAGGATAACTTGGATTGACAGTGGCATACACTTTTTCCAGGTTTTCTATGGCTTCCCTGGTTCTTCCCTTTTCGGTTCTTACCAGGATGACACCAAATTCTTCATATTCCTTAACGTCCACCATGATCGGTTTTATGGGCTCATGCAACGAGTGCGTGTGGTAATCCTTAAGAATACCAATGATCTTTCCCTTTTTGCTCCATGCGGATACCCATTTACCAAGAGGTTCTTCCATTTGCATTTGTCGTACTGCTTCTTCATTAACCAAAAATGCATCAGATGAATCTGTAGCTATATCCCTGGAAAACCCTCTTCCTTCTACTACCTCCAGATCCATGATCTTCAAAAAGTCGAAACCCACCGAAGTAGGCATAAAATTGATGTACGTGCCTTCCGGCCTCCCTTCCCAATCGAAGGGCTCAGCCATAGCAAAGCCCATATTATGCGGCGCTTCACTACTTCGGTCCACCATGGCTATTCCCGGTAATGGGCTGGCAAAATCTTTAAATCGTTGATAACTCTCTTGCTTGGATAATTCTCCTTCCACCCGGATGTAAAGTAAATTATCCTTATCATATCCGAGATTGGTGTTTTGTATATGGTCAGTTTGTAGTGATACCACTGCGGTGGCAATAAGCAGTAGAATAGATAAACCGAATTGGAATGTGGTTAGGCCTTTGCGAAACCAGGTTTCAAATCGAGAGAAGCGCAGGGCTCCCTTAAGGACTTTCACAGGTTTTAGCGATGAAAGGAACAATGCTGGATAACTTCCGGCAGTAAATCCTGTAATGACAATTAAGGCGAGAGCCGCGAGCCATTGCTTCCATTCAAAAAGCGGAAGGTGTATTTGTTTGCCGGTTAACTCATTAAAGGCCGGTAAGAGTAGCCATACTAATGCCAGTGAAAGAAGCATCGCAAAAAAAGACATCAGAAATGATTCACTCAAAAATTGTCCAATAAGTGAGGTTCTTGTTGAACCGATTACTTTTCTTACCCCAACTTCTTTAGCTCTTCTAATAGCACGTGCAGTAGAAAGGTTAGTGAAATTGATACAGGCTATGATCAAAATGAAAATAGCCACCCCACTGAATATTTTTACATATAGGATTCGGCCTTCATTAGGTTGGCCATTTACAAAATTTCCTACCAGATATTGATCTTCATAAGGTTGGAGGCCAATAGTAACCTCAATGCTCTCTTCCTGGTCTACAAAGGGTTTCAACACACGGGTCATATCGGCCTCAACCTGGGCAATATCAGCATTTTCGGCAAGCTTGACCATAGTACGGACATTGTCAGATGCCCAATCCAATCGGGTAAGCTGTGACTCCCAATTAATTAAAAACTCAAATTGCAAAGAACTCTTTGGCGTAATATCTTCAAAGACGGCTGTTATTTCCAGGTCAAACCTGTTTTCGTATCGAATGGTCTCTCCAACAGCCTCTTCCGTGCTATTAAAGAAAAGTGAGGCCATTCTCCTAGATATAGCAATACTACTGTATTCGGTCAACGCGGTGGACGGGTCGCCGACTAATAAGGGATAGTTAAACACCTTAAAAAAGTCTTCGCTGGCCCGAGATCCATTTAGCTTAAATTTTTTATCACCTATTTGAAACGTCTCTGCATGCCCCCAGGGCAGTTCATATCCTGTGGCATAAAAGACAATAGATTCTATACTTGGAACGGTTTTTTCTACCTCAGCGATGGGTATGTAGTTCCTTTCTTCTTCATAGCCTACGCTTGTATTATAAGTTCCATGAGTCTCTCCATTTGCGGTGACGATCCGATAGGCGGAGTATATATTTTCATTATGGAAGCTATCAACACTCATTTCGTCATTCACCCAAAGGAATATGAGTACAAAGCAGGTTAACCCCAAGGATAACCCTGATATGTTAATAAATGAGAACGCTTTTTGATTGGTAATATTCCGCCAGGCGATTTTTATGAAATTGTTGAGCATACCGTAGTCATTTGAATTAGAAGAACTGTTTATTGGTCGTATTATTCCAGGCCGAAAAAGCCTTATTACATCTTTCGTGAATCTCCATTTAGCCAAGCTCACCCCCTTTTTTTGAGCCATTTTTTCAAATCTTTCAATTAGGTCCCCTTCGAGATCTTCAACATAATCAGGATGGCAGTACCACCGAAAGAAGCGCAACCAGAGATTTGATGGAGCGTTATTCACTTCTAAGCGTATCTACTGGATTGGCAACAGCAGTTTTAATCGATTGACTTGCGATGGTAAGGATTGCAAGGGAAATGGTAACGCCTCCCGCTACTGCAAATACCCACCATTGAAGGTCAATTCTATAGGCAAACTCTTGTAACCAGCTGGACATAGCCCACCAGGCAGTCGGAACAGCAATAAGAAAGCTTAAAAACATTAGTTTAACATAACCACTGGCGAGTGTTGATAAAATGTTCTTAATAGAAGCGCCTAACACCTTTCGGATACCTATTTCTCTAATGCGCTGATTGACCATTAGGGCAGTCATGCCAACCAAACCTAATGTGGCAATGAAGATGCCTAGCGCAGTGAGTACCCCGAAGAAAACACCAAACTTTTGCTCTGCTCTATAAAGCTGTTCGTATCGATCGTCTAAAAACTGATATTCAAAAGGATAAGGTGAGTATTCTTTTAGAGTTTTCTGAAGAAAAGATATGCTTTCCGGAATATTTTCCGATCGTATTTTCACAGCAAAAAAAGGCGTGTAATTACTTTTCATTTGAAGCATAAGTGGCTCAATTTCCCGGTGTAATGAATGCGAGTGAAAATCTTTAACAACACCTATAATTTCTTTTTCCTCCCAATCTATAAATCGTTTACCGACAGCCTCTTCGGGTGTCCACCCTAATGCCTGGACTGCCGTTTCATTAAGAATTCGGGCATTTTGACGATCAGATTTGATATCCTCTGAAAAATTGCGGCCTGCGATTAAGTTGATCCCAAAAACATCAATATATTCCATACCCACCCGTGCTCTGTTTATGTGGAAGCCTTCTTCTTTGTTCTCGTGTAGATGTCTCACGATTGTACTTGAGGTGACATTCGTAGGAAGTTCTATGGCATCCGTAACCGCTACTATTTGTGGGTTTGTTCGTAGCTCATTTTTGATTGTTGAAACCTTGTCACCTAAAGAGAAGTCTCGAACGGATATGGCAATTACCTGCTCTTTCTGGAAGCCCAAATCCTTGTTTTGAATGAACCTAAACTGCTGGTAAACAACCAAACTTCCTATAATCAGCACAATGGTTGCCGTATACTGGCCTACAATCAGCCAACGCTGGATAGAAAGAGCTGAGATTTTCCGATCCGTTTTTCCTTTTAATGCTTGAACAGGCCGCAATGATGAAACGAAAAGTGCCGGATAGCTTCCCGTAATCAGCCCGATCAGCAACATCAAAATAATCAAGCCAGGAATTAAGAGGGTATTTTCAAGAAAATTAATTTCCAAACTGCGTTCTAGCCAAACCGAAAAAGTAGGTAATGCCAAATACGAGATTAACAGAGCCACAAAAAGTGCCAATAGAGTGGTAAGAGCAGATTCGCCGATAAACTGGGCCATGATTTGATTGCGTTGGGCGCCAATGGCTTTTCTTAAACCTACCTCTTTAGCTCTTAATATTGATCTTGCAGTGGCAAGATTCACATAGTTGATACAGGCCAGAAGTAAAATAAGCATTCCGATGATCGAAAAAAGGGTTAGGTACTTTTTGTTACCCTTCAGTCCGATATCTAAGCCTATATCTGTTTCCAGGTGCAATTTCGAGAGAGGTTGGATAAGATAACTCATTTGAAATCCATACTCCTTAGCGTACTTATCAACGTTAAAACGATCAATGAGCTCTGGGAATTTACGCTCAAGATTATCCGGATAAGCGGTATTATTTAATGTAAAGAATGTATAGTAATCATTGTTATTCCAGCGATCATTGTTCATTTCTCGATTGTATTGCTCGCTATTTTTCATTGAGGTAAGAAATGAATATTTCAGCGATGAATTCGACGGCAAATCTTCAACTACTGCTGTCACCTTAAATGGCACACGATTTTGATACAGCAACGTTTGATTAATCGGATCTTGCGAACCAAATATTTTTCTTGCTAGAGAGAGCGTAAGGACGATAGTTTTAGCGTTAGAAAGGGCTTGCTTGGGGTTTCCTTCTACAAATTCAAGTGGAAAGACTTCAAAGAAATTTTCATCTGCGCGCATTCCTTGCTCATAAAAATGGTTGCCATTCAAGCTGATTAAGGCGGTTTGGTTGTTTAATGTAGACGCTGCCTTAACTTCGGGAAACTCCTCGTTAAGAACTGGCGCCAGCCCAACTGTGGTTAGCCCAAAACTATCCTTGCCACCAAATACGTTATTACCTTTCTGTTTGTTGTAGATCCTGTAAATCTCGTTGGCGTTCTTGTAAAAAGTGTCATAGGATAATTCATGTTGAACGTACAAGGAGATAAGGATGAAGCAGGATATCCCTAAGGAGAGACCAGCTATGTTAATGCCAGAATGTAGTTTTTGCTTCAATAAATTTCTCCAGGCTATTTTGAAATAATTTTTGAACATATCATAGTTACTTAATTGGTATCCACCATTGAAAGGTTTTATAATACCAGGTCTAAACAGTTTAATTACGTCTTTGGAAAATCCCCACTTAGCTCGTCTTAGTCCCCTCTCTTCAACACATTTTTCAAACCTCTCTACCAGGTCCCCTTCCAGGTCTTCAACAAAGTCTGGATGGCAATACCAGCGGAAAAAGTGAATTAGATATTTTGGTGGGGTATTATTCATTTCGCAATGAATCAACGGGGTTGCTAATGGCCGCCTTAACAGCCTGAGAACTCACTATTAAAACGGAGAGAGTAAAAGTGGCTAACCCGGCAATTGCGAAAATCCACCATTTTATCTCCACGCGATATGAAAAATCCTCTAACCATTGTTCTATGAAAAACCAGCCAACAGGCGCCGCGATCAATAGGCTCATAAAAGCCATCCTGAGGTATTCAGATGAAATCATGGTAATAATTCGGGTTATAGAGGCGCCCAAAACTTTGCGGATCCCAATTTCCTTGGTCCGTTGGTTCGTGGAATAAGCGGCTAACCCGAACAAACCTACAGAGGCAATCAATATGGCAACCAAAGTAAAGAATCCAAACAATTCACCGGCTTGTACCTCAGCTTTGTACAGCCGATTATAATGCTCATCTAAAAATTTAAAACTAAAGGGGTAGGGCGAATACTCCTGCAGACTTTTTTCGAGGTATGTTAAGGTTTCGATGATATTATCCGGATGGACTTTTACACCAATGTATCTAACATATTCATTTCTAAGCATCATCATTAAGGGGGTAATAGGTAGGTGCAATGAGTTCATATGAAAGTCTTTAACCACCCCCACAATGGTCATAGGCTCGCCATCACTATAATAGAATTGCTTTCCAACAGCGTCTTGGGGTGTCCAACCTAATTCTCTGGCAGCGCTCTCGTTAATGATTCTACCCGATTCCTTATCAGAGACTATCTCGGCTGAAAGATTTCTGCCCGCAACAAGATCTATATCGAAAACCTGAAGGTAGTCGGGATCGGTACGTGCTCTTTGAATTGCGAACTGCCCGTCGCCTTGCTTGCCGCGTACGGTAGTGCCACTTCGTATATAGGTAGGTAGACGTTCGGTAGCTGATACGGCAAGAATACTTGGGTTCTGCAACCACTCTGTTTTAAGCTGATCTACGTGTTCAAAAAGTTTCCTGTCATCAATACTAATAGCGATGATATGGTCCTTTTGATATCCCAATTCTTTATTCTGAATGAATCGAAACTGCTGGTAAATGACCAGACTGCTAATAATCAGCGCCACGGCGACCGTGTATTGTGCCACAACTAACAAGTTCTGAAGTTTTATACCCGAATGTTTAGTACTTGCTTTTCCCTTAATCGCATTGACCGGTTCTGTTGATGAGATAATAAAGGCAGGATAGCTCCCTGAGATTAGTCCAATAATCATTACCAAAATTGGTAATCCTATATACAGCCATGGACCTAGTGACTCAATAGCTAATTGTCGTTCTATCCAATTTGAGAATATTGGAAGTAAAATCATGGTAAGTGCAAAGCCTAATACCAGGGCTAAAAAAGAGATCAGTAGGGATTCACTTAAGAATTGGGTCATAAGTTGCCCCTTGCGAGCGCCAATAACTTTTCTAAGTCCAACTTCTTTAGCCCTTTTCATTGATCTGGCCACTGCTAAGTTGATGTAATTAATGCAGGCAAGCGCCAATACCAATACGGCTATAACGGAAAATAGCCTGATATAATCAGGATTACCCTTTAGACCAATGTCACTGTTAATATTTGTTTCCAAATGCAGGCCCGTTAGTGGTCCCAAACGATACTCCGCATCGCTACGCTTTTTATTCTCTCTTCGAAGTCCGTCAAACATGCGTTGAATATTGGCTTCTAACGACTCCGGGTTCCCATTTTCGGCTACGGATAGGAAAGTAAAAAAAGAATTGCTGAACCAATTTCCTTGTTCCAACTCGCGCTGGTAAAAGCTGGATGCACTCAGGTTCGTTAAATAGGAGAATTTCAATGAGCTGGTCTCCGGTAGATCTTCGATCACGGCGGTGACTGTAAATGTAAAGTCCCTACGAAAGGTGATTTGTTGTCCAATGGGATTAGCGCCACTGAATATTTTTTCAGCTAGAGATTCCGTAAGAACGATAGATTCAGGTCCTTGTAATGCTTTTGTCGGGTTGCCGGTTAGAAAAGGGAGGGGGAAAACATTGAAGAACTGATTGTCAGCCCATAACCCTCGTTCCTGATAATGCTTATCGTTGAAGCTGATGAGGGCGGATTGACCTTGTAGGGTGGTGGCATGTTCTACTTCGGGAAAATCAGCTCTTAGTTTAGGTGCTAATAGGACAGGTGTTTCTGCGAAAAGGTCAGACCCACCGGACATATTTCCAATCTGTTTTTGGTAAACGCGGTAGATTTTATTGGTGTTATCATAAAAGCGATCGTAGGACAGCTCATGATGCACATAAAGAAAGACGATCAAAAAGCAAGTAATCCCAATTGACAATCCACCAATGTTTATAGAGGAATAAAGTTTTTGGCTTAATAGGTTTCTCCAACTGATCTTAAAATAATTTTGTAGCATGCCGTAGCTGTTTAGTTTATCCGTTCCCCCCAGGGGTTTAATAATACCAGGTCTAAAAAGCCTAATCACGTCCTTTGCAAACCCCCATTTTGCAGTTCGAACATCTTTTTCGTCTGTCCTCTCATAGAATCTTTCAAGTAGGTCTCCTTCCAAATCCTCAGCATAATCCGGATGGCAGTACCATCTGAAGAAGCGAAGGGGTAGTTTGGGAGGACTAAGTTTATTCATTACAATTAATTCTCTTTTGATTTGTGTCTCTTAAAAAGATATCTCCGCTGGCGCTACGATATGACCTAAAGAAAAGGAAGTCATTCCGTTTCTCGGCTATGCCCAGAGGAGGAATCTTTATCGCAAAGAAAGTCTGATGTACAGTTTTTTGTTTGACTCATTTATAACCTTGATTTATTCAGATTTTAAGCTTTCTACAGGATTCACACGTGCCGCTCTAATAGACTGATAGCTTACTGTTGATAAGGTAACCATGAAGGCCGCCAGTCCTGCAAGAGCAAATACCCACCAGTTTAATTCCATTCTGTATT
>CALBPF010000269.1 GCA_937899105.1 uncultured Flammeovirgaceae bacterium
TCAATGAATTTCCAATCATCAGAAACTCGTGCGCATCTATATCTAAATGACCTATCAGGCGTTTGTAATCCGCCTCCTTCTTTTCACTCATCACCTCAATATGGTGAAAATGGTGTTCTAATCCCGACTTATTCAGTTTCCTTTCCTGGTCGATTAAGTCGCCTTTAGTAGCTAAGATAAGCCTATAATCTGTCTTAAGAGCTTCGAAAACCCTTTCTACACCATCCAATAATTCGACCGGTTTATTCATCATATTTCGGCCTATTTCAAGGATTTGTTGGATCTTTTGAGAAGAAATTGAATCTTTTGAAATTGTAATTGCCGTTTCTACCATTGACAGCACAAAACCCTTGATCCCATAACCGTATATAGCCAGATGTTTCATTTCATGGGAGAATAAAACATTTATCGCCTCCTCTTTAGGAAGGTATTCACCAACAAGCTGAGCAAACTGATCTTCCGCTTCTCTGAAGTAGCGCTCATTATGCCAAAGTGTATCGTCTGCATCAAACGCCACCACTTTTATCTTGTCTATGTCCATTGGCTAAACCTTTTCGTAGATGACTGCCGCACCTTGCCCAACGCCAATACACATTGTAGCAAGGCCATATTTTACACTTTCACGCCTTTGCATCTCATGAATTAAGGTAGCTGATATTCGGGTACCACTTGCCCCCAAAGGATGCCCAATAGCGATGGAACCTCCGTTTACATTTACTATATGTGGATCTAAGCCAAGATCTCTGATACAAGCCAAGGATTGCGAAGCAAAGGCTTCATTTAATTCAATGAGGTCAATATTATTAACGGTAAGACCTGCTCTTTTTAAGGCCTTTTTGGTGGCTGGAATAGGCCCAACACCCATACAATCCGGAGAAACTCCGGCTACGGCCATTGAAACCACTCTTGCCATGGGTTGAGCGCCCATCTCATTCAGGGCAGATTCATTTACGATAAGCGCTGCCGCAGATCCGTCGTTGATGCCCGATGAATTTCCGGCAGTAACTGTTCCTTCTTCTTTAAAGGCCGGTTTAAGCGTGGCTAATTTCTCAATAGATGAAAGTCTGGGATGTTCGTCTTTATCGAAAGTAATCGGGGCACTTTTTCTCTGAGACACTAACACAGGAGCTAATTGAGACTCAAAAAGCTCGGCTTCATGTGCTTTTTGATATTTTACTTGACTACTATGTGCAAATCTATCTTGCTGTTCACGGGTGATATTCCATTTAGCAGCTACATTTTCTGCTGTCTCACCCATTGAAAAAGGATAATGAAGTTTAGCAAGTTGCGGATTGATGAACCTCCAGCCAATGGTAGTATCATAGGTTTCAACATTTCGACCAAATGCCACTTGAGACTTCCCCGTTACAAAGGGTGCGCGAGTCATACTTTCAACACCACCCGCTATGTAAGCCTGACCTTCACCTAACATTAACGCCCGAGATGCATCCATGATTGACTGGAGGCCAGAGGCGCAAAGGCGATTGACAGTTACACCACCAACTTCAATGGGCAGCTCTGCCAATAGTAATGCCATGCGTGCCACATTACGATTATCTTCACCCGCTTGATTAGCGGCGCCAAATACAACATCTTCCAACAGTTTAGCGTCCAAAGAACTATTCCTACTCAATAAAGATGTAATTACATGAGCAGCCAAATCATCTGGACGCATGGACGCGAGGGTTCCTCCAAATTTTCCGACCGGTGTTCTTACGATATCAACAATATAGGCAGCTTCCATAATTCTTGTTAAAAGAGTAGACTTGGCTTTCTTGGCATATCAAATTTAGCCATAAGTACTATGTTTCGACACCATTGTCCACAAAATCCCGTTCCAGGGCTACTTTGTATGATTTGAGAAACCATGCAAACCAATATTACCCCCAAAACTTGTCCCGTTTATTTAAGATGAACGGGAACAAGACAAGAGTATGTTACATTTATAATATACCTCTTTGGATCAGGCTTATATTTCGAAATTTCATACATTAAGAGCAAACCTGAATTTGACCTTAAAGCGAGTTAGGCATCCTTTTCTGACTCACCTCTTCTTAACCTAAGCTAAAATTTTTCGATCATGTCATAATCTATCTATACTTTTTAAGAGAAGTATTAAAATAGTTGAGTGAAGTGAATTAAAGCTATCTTTTTCTTTATAAAATTATCACTGGCCACATTTTTTTCGTAACTTATTATAACTGTTCAGAAATCACCATGGAAGCAAGGATTGTTGTGGTTGAAGATAATCATGTCGTTAGAACTGCTCTAAAAGAACTGCTGGTGAAACATGGCTTCGATGTCTACTTAGCTGATGACGGCTTCTCCGCTCTCAACCTAATTGATAATATACAGCCAAGTTTGGTTATCACCGATGTAATGATGCGCGGCATGGATGGCTATGAATTTGTTCAAAAACTAAGAAAAAAAAGTAAGACAGCAGCCATACCAGTTATTATGTTAACCGCCAAGGCCGATCTACAGTCAAAACTTAAAGGGCTAGAGTTAGGTGCAAATACCTACCTAACCAAACCTTTTGAATTTAAAGAGTTGTATTTGAAAATAAACAATTTCTTGGAAATGCGGGATAACATTGAAGCTAACGCATTACGAAACAACACTATTGACCCTTTAACTGATAAAAAGTCTTTTTTAAGGACAGTGCACTTAATAGTTGAAGAAAACCTAAACACTAAACACTTCAGAATTCAAGACTTGGCAGACGGCATGAACATGAGTATCTCTTCTCTCCAACGTAAGGTCAAACAGTACACAACTAGTTCCGTCAGTGATTATGTCAAAAATTACAAACTGACTAAGGCAAGGCAATTCGTGAAGTCGGGTTATGGTAACCTTTCAGAAATAGCTAGTAAATGCGGTTTTACCAGCCTTTCATATTTTTCGTATGTATATAGCAGAAATTTGGCATACCCCCAAGTAAAGACGGCTTGAAATCAGACAAGTTTTAGAAATACGGTCATTTTATTTAGAAATAGGGTC
>CALBPF010000270.1 GCA_937899105.1 uncultured Flammeovirgaceae bacterium
TATTTCATATATTGCTACTGGTATAGCCATGATGCTAATTGAGTATTTGAAAAGCATGGTTACGAAAACGTCTCATGTGAAAGGCATGGTTGAAACCGTGCTGCTTGGTGGGCTGGCAGCCTTTCTCGCGTATCTGGCAGGTGATGTATTGGCCAGATATCTTCCTTAAGTCGGTGATGTTTTTGTTCGCATAATGGCGGTGAGCTTTACTCAATCGATATTTTATGGGTGACGAATCATATCAATCAGATCTGGGAGTGGCTAGTAGCCAGCTGACCTTGATTTATGTACATAGAAAACAGATTACCGGCCGATGAGTATAAAAGGAGCCCAGTAGTACGGTTTCGCATAGTCATTAGAGGCTATCATGTCCAGTTTTGCTGATCTGAGCGATGAAGCGTAATTGTTATAATTGATCTTAGTGTAGAAGTTCATCATCAACTCTGCTGTGGAATTATCGGATACACTCCAAAGGGACACCACAAGATTTTTTGCGCCTGCATAAATCAAGGCACGGCTTAGGCCGATAATACCTTCTCCTTTAGAGAGCTTGCCTAAACCTGTTTCACAGGCAGAAAGGGTTACTAATGATGCATCAAGGTTTAAATTATAAATTTCCGCTGAGTAGAGCGCGCCGTCATCACTTTTGCCGGCGCCAAGGTAAATCCTGGATCTTTTAGGACGTAGTGCATCAACCACCCCATGAGTAGCGAAATGAAGATATTGATAATTTGACAGTCCTCCCGCTTTGACATCACTTTCATTTGCTTCATTCATCAGCATTGTTTTGGATTCAACCGACTTTTCCTCAAATACTCGTTTCAGATTTTTAACCTCTATCTCTGATGCGGGTAGATCGGGCAAGGTTTCAAATTTAACCGGGGCGCAGAGCAACGCTGTTGCATTCGCGCCTTTGATTTTTATAAGTTGATTCTGATAGTAGAGCGCCAATGCATATTGATAGCTTATGTTAAAATCTTTTACCATAAAAGGGAAGTCCGCATAGTCATTATTTTTTGGAGAGGCTTTTTAAAGAGTTTCAAATGGAATGGTACAAAGCCTTCCGGAGGGTATGATAACTAATTGATTGACAGATTTACCGATTTTTGGAATTAGTTGGTCATAAAGTTCTGTCGCAGTTAATTTATAAACGTCATCAACCCGAAAGAAGAGACTGTTTCTAAGCCCATTGATATACCGATCCATATTTTCGTCAATGGCATTATTTTCAACCTCAAAGTCATCTTTGGTTATTTTAAATATTACAAGTCGATTTTCGTCCTCGGCAATAAAATAACTTAAGACCATAGTGTTATCGTCTAACGTTTCTTGAATTTGCTCAACATTTGGTATGGCCACGTTGTATTTTAGGTTATAATAGGCAGGATATCGTTGTTCAAGTCTTGCAATAAACTCCTCATATTCTTTTTTCAGCTCGAATAACTTTTCTCTGACATTTTGCTGGTTACCAAGTTCTTTTGCCAATTGTTGCTCCCAAAATGTAATATCTGTTTTAAGCTGCTGCTCTTTATCTGTTTCTACTTTTGGAATATTTGCATAAGACTTAGCGGACGCATCCGAAATGGCCTCCAGAAGGACTGCCGATTTACTTTTTTCAGCGAAATAAAGCGCTTGTTTATGGTATTGTTCTCTTTTAGTAACCACCTCAGTAATTCCTTCGCAGAGAAGAACACCCATCTCATAGACCAATGCAGAAGACTGGCCAAGCTCTAATTTATCCGTTTCACTTATCCTCACTTGTCTGATCTTATCGATAAGACTGTCACA
Organism: uncultured Flammeovirgaceae bacterium; assembly: GCA_937899105.1. Lineage (GTDB taxonomy): Bacteria > Bacteroidota > Bacteroidia > Cytophagales > Cyclobacteriaceae > Fulvivirga. Next base: position 1,789 of record CALBPF010000270.1, read on the forward strand.
ACTATAAAGTGTTTGCAAGCTCATTTTTAAATCGGCAAACTTTCGTGTTTTTACATAATACTTATCCATGAAGGCTCGTGCCTTGTAATAAAGTGTACTCAGTTGCGTAGTAGCTCTATAGTAATTCGACACGGGTGGATTCATTTTGATATCTTCTTCATTCCAGTCCGGCGTATTGGATATAAGCGCTTGCTGGTATAGATCCAGCGCTGTTTTAAAATCACCCTGTTCATTATGATAATTACCAATTCGCGTAAGTATGAATGCCGTTTCGGGGTGCTCCTTACCATAATGCTTGATGTAGTTTTCTCTGGCTAATTCCAGGTATTCCAGTTCAGGTTTAACCTGACCAATGGCTTTACTATTTTGTGCCAAATAATAATAGATTATGCCCTCATTAGGGTGCCCTTCCGGATACAACTCCTGCCATATGTTGAGAGCTTCATTCAAGTTATTAGCGGCATCTCCGTAAAACTCTTGTTGAAGGTAGATAATGGCGGTGTTCAATAAGCTTTGAGCAACTTTCTGACTCTTCTCGCCAAGTACATTCTTGTATATTTTCAGCGATTTTTCATAATTAATTAATGCTAAATCCGGATTACTTAAAGTAAGTACAAATCCAATATCATTTAGCGAGGCCGCTATCTCCTCGGAATTCTGACCAAATAGTGACAATCGTATATCATATGCCCTTTGCAAGTAAGTTATGGCTTCTTGGTAGTTACCTGTACTCTGTAGCGTGAGTCCAATGTTATTAAGACTGTTTGCTTTTTCGCTTGTTTTTACTTCCGAAAAACGTTCCGCTTTTTCAAAAATAGAAAGCGCAGTATCAAAATCTCCTCTTCTAAGATAGACCTGGCCACTTAGGTTCAGGCAGTGAGGATAGGTAGAATTTTCAGAGGTTTTTGCTAAATTAAAAGCTACCTGCAGGTCGCCTTTCTCCAATTCAGATTCAAGGTCGGCACAGTCCTGACTTAACACCGCTGAGACGGAAAAAGTTAATGTAATTAACGTTAAAATTAGTTTCAAAACCTGTAGACATAGGAGATAGAGACTACGTTATTTCTAGTCAATCCATCAGGGTTTATATCCCGATCTGTAATCTTAAGACCGTATAGAAGTTTAGCGCTTTGGGTTGTACTAAAGTGATAAGCTACATTACCTATTGCCGTTAGCGCCATGCCTGTTGTATCATCTACCTTTATACGTTCACCTTGAGTGGTCGAACTTGGTCTTGTATCCAGAACCTCATCTTTTGTGATCCTGAAAATAGGGAGTAATCCAGCTCTTATATCCCAATTGGAAAAATGGAACGCGCTTTCAATCCTAAGCATAATATCTGTACCACGTTTCAGATCATTCGCAAGGTCATATCGAGTCACATAATTTGGAGCGCCCTCTCTTTCAAGGTTTCTGTTTTGGTCTGGATAGTTTTCCCATTGGCCCCATCTAAAGTCATTTTCATTCTCCGTAAGCGCTACTTGAATACCGGTTGAGAACATCCAATTCTTACTAACATATGCTGCTCCGGCTATTAGGTCAAAGCTTCCAAGGCTCGTTTGATAGTACATAGGTAAATCAGCCTGAATATTATTGGTGGTGAAGTCTGTATTTGAGCCGTCCAGGTCGGCATTGTTAGTGGGAATTTTAACCCCCAATGTTCCATTTATATGGTAGTCCTCCGCGGTTTTAAGATTTCGTGTCAAGCTAACTGATATATCCCCAAGGTCGGAGGTTTCACCTAAAGTTCCATTTACCCACATGTAAGGAAGTTTTAAGTGCATTGACATATCATCATTTATGCCAAAAGTGAAGTCCAGAGTAGCTGCATTGATGGTGGCCGTTACAGCTGTCTCACCTCGGTAATAACCCACTTCAAGCTCTTTCAATTTGAAGTTAATCTTCTTGTTGTAAACCTGGCTTGGTCGCATTGCGCCCATAGAACAAAAACCTGCATCACTACAACCTTGGCCAAAGCTTATTTCTGCAAAAAACAGAATAAATAATAAGAGCAATAAGGCTTTTTTCATAATAGCGAATTTATACTTCAAATTATAAAAAATTAATGATTAGCAGAATTTTACCGCAAATAATCTATCACTTAAAACGGCTTGAATAGTCTTTTGTAGCTTCCCAGACCTTAGGCGCCAGCAGAACCGTTGAAAGTACGGTGGGTATAGCCATTACAGCAAACGCGCCATCAATTAAACTAATAATAGCAGCCAATGATGATGTAGCGCCAATAACAATAGTAGCTACATAGAAATAATTATAGTAATGAGCCCTATGTTCGCCAATAATAAAACCTAAACATCGACTTCCGTACCATGAATAACTAAAAAGAGA
>CALBPF010000271.1 GCA_937899105.1 uncultured Flammeovirgaceae bacterium
AAACAACTCATCTTGCCTATTTAATCATGTCTGTTATATCGAACTCACGTTAAATTAAGGGTATAAAACCTTGTCAAATGCGATAAAAAAAAGCGCTGATAACCAGCTGAATTTTTTGGCTCCGAGCCTGAAAGAACAACGCAATCCGAAACATAGCCTTTACCGTTTATCTGAGCAGATAGATTGTCGTGCGGCCAGGTCTTTCGACCTTGAGCAGCAATAAACATACTTCAATAGCGTGCTGCGAGTCTTTCGACTGGCGTATTAATTCCTCATAACGAGTAAATCTAGGGCCATAGCGTTTGCTTGTGACTATTAATGAATAGGAAGCCTCTGAGAGATCGGGGCTTTAGCACTACAACTCATTCTTATCAATACCCGCCTGTTTAAGGATAGCGAAAAGTGTTCCTTTAGGTAGGTCTTTTTTATGCATGGGCACTACGGTTATTCTGCCTAAAGTTGGATGCCGATAATAGTGATGACTGCCATTGATATGCTTCAGTTCAAAGCCTCGTTTTTCCAGGATTTTGCACAGCTCTTTCGAAGTAACTTAAGGAATTTTACCCATACTAGGAAGCCAGTGTTAGAGAGTATTCTAACGTTTTACTATCATCAGGCACAGGCTCTCCTTGTTCTTTTAATAGCTCTATATATCCTTCAATTGCTTCCTTGGCCATTTCTAGAGCGTGGTTTAAGTCATCACCGTAAGTGATACATCCGGGAAGTGCAGGAACCGAGACAGTGAACCCACCCTCGGGTTCTTCGTTTAATAGGACGCGATAGGTTAAAGTATTTACAGCAGTTATCATAAAGCAGCTATTTTTTTAGAATCGTTTCATTTTTCCGTCAGCATTTTGTGCATCGGTTTGAAGGTCGTTTGTTTGTCCTTTTCATGCCTGCTATTGTGGCAAGTGTTGATCTTAGTGCCTTACTAAGATACCCTGCACATATCATTATCTTTGGGCTAAACCATTGCAAATATACGTTATAGAGTTCAAACAAGTTTGAGAATGATTATCACACATACCATGCACTTCTGAGAAAAGAGCCCCTTTTTGAGATGAATTAAATTAAAACCAATATTGCTATATCTGGTACCATTATGGTACTCAAATAACTTATCTGATATGTTGGTAACAAGTAGTGGAGGGTGTAGACAAAATCAAAAGATGTATTTTGAAAAAATCGATAAAGGTGAGCGGGATTATTGTTCACCGAGGAAAGGATGAAGCATACACATTAACTCCTGTCAGTGAAGACGATCTTTGCTTTAATGCCGAAAGAGTAGAACGAATTAAGGAAAGCGTCACAGTACACGACAAAAGTTAAAACACTACTTATTGGGAAGATCCATCGGATGAATCTTCAATTTAATGCGCGGTAATCGGGCTTTTTTACTGTTTTACCCATGTTTTTATTCATCCGATGGTTTGATTCTGGTTTTTGTCGTGTACTGTGGGAAAGCGTGAAGCAGATTGAAGCAGGAAAAACAAAAGCAGTGACTACTTCTGCGGAACTTAATGAGCTTCTTGGACTATGAGTTATACCTTAGAGTTTTCTGATAATGCATTAGAGGATACTTCCCCGGCCTCCTAGAACATCCTAAACCTGATCTCCGAAACTAAATGCATTAAATAAATTGTTAATTTTAAAATTATGAAAACCTATCAATTTACAGCTCAAATAGAAAAAGATAAAGAAACAGGTCTTTATATAGGTATTGTACCTAGCCTTCCAGGAGCCCATACTCAGGCTGCAACTTTAGATGAATTGCAGACTAATTTGAGGGAAGTTATAGAATTGTGTTTAGAAGAGCTTAATCCTGACGAATTAAATGATCTATCTGAATTTATAGGCTTCCAGCAGATATCAATAGCTGTATGAGCAAGTTGCCATTGGTCGATGCCAAGACCTTAGAAAAGGTACTTTTATTATTGGGGTTTGAGATAAAAAGGTAGTCACATTTTTTACCGGCATCCTGATGGCCGTTATACGACTATACCGCATCACAAAGGAAGGGATTTGGGTCGTTCACTACTACAAGCCATATTGCGTCAAGTAGAAATTACACAAGAAGAATTCATAGAACTGTTGGGACAAGTCTGACCTTACTTCCCAAAACCAAGCCCCCTTGTTTTTAAACAGGGATCAACGTATTTTAATAATAAACATCTTACCATTTGTAATGCGGATACGTTGAAGTAAATACTTGATAACGTTATCTTTACATGATTTTATAACTTCATTACTTCCCTTGTTACGTGCACCACAAGCTTTTTCAAAAGGAGCATTTTCCCAGCTAATAATTATTAGGAACCGGTTACTAATTTTACTATTTTGTGATCAAAGAACTATAACTGGCTAAGCAACTATAAAATTGAAAAGAACCCTCTTTGTTTGTCTATGGTTGGGGTTTTTCATAATCGCAAACTCTGCTTTTGGGCAGTCACTAACAGCGTCTAGGCACTATGTGATCATCGGGGCTTTTACCTCTGAGACCAATGCCGAACGCCTTACTGCCAAAGCTATTACACAAAGTCTTGACGCAAATTATGCACGTAACGAGGCCAGAGGCGTCTATTATGTTTATGTATTAGGCACAGATGATCGTAAGGCGGCATATGCCTATGGAGCGCAGGTGCGCAGAGATTCAGAATACAAAGATGCCTGGGTATTTTCAGGAACGCTCGACGTGATTGATGATGAGGTGACCGAGCCTGTGGTCGCCGAGGAACCGGAGCCAACTCCGGAGCCTGATCCTGAACCAACGGTGGTCGAAGAAGTAAATGAACCCGAGGTAATTGAAGAAGAACCGGAACCCGTGGTAGAAGAAAAGCCTGCAAAAGATCCGAATTTAAAATCTTTTTATTTCCAGCTGGTGAGCCAGGAAACCGGCCAGGAAGTGAAAGGTCAGGTTTACCTCCAGAAAGATGAAAAAGACAACAACTATGAATCTTATGAAGGCAACGAAGTTGTGGACCTATACAAACCCGGAAGAAATAATAGTACCTACTACCTTACCGTAAACGCTCCGGGGTATGATCCGATACAAACCGAAATAAACTACAACAGCCCTCCTGAAACCGATGCGGATGGCAATGCCTTGATCAAGGTACCACTTGAAATGTCAAGATCGGGAGACTATGTTGAGTTCAACAAAGTACGGTTTTTGAGTAACTCGGCCATTTTCACTACTGATTCTAAAAGCGAGTTAGATGCATTCATTCAATTAATGACTGATAATCCTAAATACAAGATCAGGGTGCATGGGCATGTTAACGGGAGATTCAACAGAAACGCTACCGTAAGAGCGGATAGCGAAGAGTTTTTTGCGCGTAGCGATGGAAACAAAGAAATATCCGCTTCCCCCAGAAAGCTATCGGATTACCGGGCCAACCTGGTAAAGGACTACTTGGTATTGAACGGCGTCAGCGCCAGGAGAGTCAGGACCAAGGCCGATGGTGCAAGTACAATGCTCTTTCCATCCAGTGGACCGCTCTCCGGGTTTAATGATAGAGTAGAGATAGAGATTACAAAGGGGAAGTAGCTATTCCCGGCCTTGAGCCGGGATCCCGAGATAGTTCACGCGTCACAATTGGAATAGATTCGATTTCGAAAAGTCAGTTGAGTGTCTTTGGAGCCCAAGCACAGCTTTCTTTTTCTTTTGCTCGTCCAAAAGGAAAAGAAACAAAAAGAAAAGCGCGCCACGGCTAAAGCCGGTCTTCCCCGCAAAACGCTCAATCCCACCCTTATCCTAGCCAACACACTGGCTCCAAACCGACCGCGCTACCCGTGGACAATCCTCCCGCCAACATAATTGATTAGTCGTAGCAATCTGGGAGGACTCTGGGGTATGTCAATAATTTCGAGGCCCCGGATCAAGTCCGGGGACAATAGCTAATCAAACGCCCACTTTAAAAACTCCGGGAACACTTGCGACCAGGTTTTGAAATTATGTTCCCCGTCTTCCACTTCCAGATAGGTGATATCATCGTTTGAGTAACCTACGCCCTTTAGGCTTTTGATACTATCAAGCGTATCGTCAATAGCGTCAATAATGCCATTGTTATTTCTATCCGCCTCTTCTTCTTTAGTTCCGGCCTGAAACCAAAAAGTCACTCCGCTTTTGTGCTCGCCGGAATCAATGAGGTAATTCATGATCCTGTCACTATCCTGGTAACTGCCATTTGCAGGTTTTTTTCTCCACCAAAAAGATCCTGAAAAGACGCCAACCTTGCTTAAAACCTCAGGGTGATGCCAGGCAATGTCAATTGCGCTTAACCCTCCCAGAGAAAAACCGGCAAAAGCCGTTAACTCACTTCTGTGTGCGCAACCTACCGTCCTTTTAACGAATGGCAAGAGCTCTTTTAACATAAAATTTGTGTGCCAATGCGCCTTTCTGCCTCTGTTTAAATAATCAGGATGACTGGCCGTACCATATTCATTCATACGGTCTCCGGCGTGAATGCCAATAACGATCACCTTAGCAAGGTTATTATCCTGATAACGCTTGGTGAGTGTATCGTGCAGGTGAAGCTGTCGGGCGTCTTGTCCGTCGTTTAAAAATAATGCAGGAGTTGACCTGGCTTCTGTTTCCGTCAGGCCTTTAGGGTAAAAGATATCAACAATCACCTTTCGCTTTAAATATTTCGATCTCAAACAAAGATGACGATGCATTAAAGTATCATTTACTACCTCATCGGTTTGATATTTTATGAAAGGCTTTAGACGTACTGCAAGCATAAATTTTAACTGAAGCGCGCAAATCTAGCGAACTATTTGAATTGTTATGAAATATTACTGGCGTCGGAGAAAAGATTTTTTGATTTGGAATCATTCGCTAAAAATACCCTTTAAATTCCCTAAAGGGCAGCGCTTAGTTACTTCCGCCAATTGGTGGGTGGGGGTAGTTTTCAACTTTGAAAAAAATCTTTTCTCGGACGCTTTAAAGACACTTTTTTCTTGTTCAGAAAATTTAGTCGGACACCAGTAAAAAAAATATTTATTAGCAATAGAAGTATTTCAAACGGATGCATTGCATAGGGGATGATTGAGTTCAGAATAATGTTTTGAATTGATCGCTTATAATCCGAACTTTGCAGCCGATTTCGGAAGGCTATTAAATATAAACAAAATTTCGTTTTGAAAGAAGAACATTTCAACTGGTATTCTCAGACCTTAAGTAAAAACATTGACATGCTTGTTTATGGTCATGCGGGTTATCCCGTGATCATATTTCCAACAACTATGGGAAGGTATTATGAGAGCAAGGATTTTAAGCTGATAGAATCTGCACGCTGGTTCCTGGAGCAGGGCTTAATCCAGATCTATTGTCCTGATAGTATTGATGCCCACAGTTGGTATAATAAGTCCATCCATCCTGCTGACCGGGTCAAGAACCATAACTGGTACGATCAGTTCATTTTAAATGAAGTTGTTCATAATATCAGTGTAGAAAAGGGAATTCGCATGGTTTGTGTTGCCGGAGCCAGCTTTGGAGGGTATCATTCCACCAATTTTGCTTTTCGACATCCTGAGAGTGTAAGTCACTTGTTCAGTATGAGCGGAGCTTTTGACGTTAAGTCATTTATGGATGGTTATTACGATGATAATGTTTATTTTAATAATCCGGTTGACTATCTTCCGGATAGTAATAATCCAGATTTATGGCAAATGAATATAGTGTTAGGGGCTGGTGAATGGGACATTTGCCTTGAAGCGAATAAAACGCTTTCCGGAATTTTAAATAATAAGGGGATCAATCATTGGTTCGATATCCGAAAGTGGGCTGAACACGACTGGCCTATCTGGAGAGATATGTTTCCTCACTACCTGTCACTTATCTAACTAAAAAATACTAACACCAACACAAATGAAAAAAATTGGAATTCTATTTGGTCAGGAGAACACCTTCCCGTCGGCGTTTATCAACAGAGTAAACGAGAAGAAAATCAAAGGTATCCAGGCAGAAGCCGTATCCATTGATGTTGTTCAGCAGGCTGATCCCACTGAATATGCAGTCATTATAGACCGTATTTCTCAGGACGTACCCTTTTACCGGGCGTTCCTTAAAAATGCTGCTATAAGTGGTACAGCCGTTATTAACAACCCCTTTTGGTGGAGCGCTGATGAGAAGTTTTTTAATAATGCGCTAGCTGAAAAAATAGGGGTACCCGTACCTAAAACGGTTTTGTTACCTTCTAATCATCGACCTGACGATACGGACGAAAACTCATTTAGAAACTTAAAATTCCCTACAGACTGGGAAAGAATATTTAATCATATCGGATTTCCGGCTTATATGAAACCCTTTTCAGGCGGCGGCTGGAAAAGTGTATACCGACTGGAAGACCAGAACGATCTTTTTGCAAAGCACAAGGAAACGGGCCAGTTGGTAATGATGCTTCAAGAGGAAATCCAGTTTACAGAATACTTCCGATGCTATGCTTTGGGTGGAAACAACATCCATATAATGCAATATGAGCCTAGAAACCCTTTTCACCTTCGCTATGTACGTGACGGGCAACCTGTGGCGAAAGCATTGCTTAAGAAAGTTGAGGGTTATTGCATAAAACTTAACCAGGCTTTAGGCT
>CALBPF010000272.1 GCA_937899105.1 uncultured Flammeovirgaceae bacterium
ATCCAGGACCTCGAACTCGACGGGTCTACGTTGAGGATCACCAATAACTCCAGTGCCACCGATATCGATCTCTCCCCTTTTGCAGGCACCAATACCGATGAGCAGGACCTAGGATTCAATGGCTCCGAAATTACCATTACCAACGGGGACAATGTGGATGTCAGCGGATGGGACCTGGACGCCTCCGATGATTTTGACGGCGCATTCGGCAGTTTATCCGGGGCTCCTGCCGGACTGGCCGATGGCGATGATATTAATGACGCCGATGCTGATCCGAATAATGAAACCATCACCAACCTAAACCTTGATGGGACTAATCTAGAAATCACGGAAGCCGGAAGCACTTCTTCCATCAACCTTGCCGGTTTGCAAGACGGAATAGGAACAGATGATCAAAACTTATCCTTGGCATCCACAACTTTAAATATTGAGGGCGGTTCCGGAGTTGATCTTGATGGAACCTTTGCTACGGATGCTGAACTCACCGCCCTGGATACCGATGATGCGGACGCAGACCCTGCCAACGAAACCATTACCAACTTAGACCTTGATGGGACCAATCTGGAAATCACAGAAGCAGGGAACACTTCTTCCATCGACCTGGCTGGTTTACAAGATGGCATAGGAACTGACAATCAAACCCTATCGCTCAATCCCGACCCGCAACAGTTGGTGATTTCCGGAGGGAATGCCCTTGATATTACAGGCTGGGATTTAGATACAAGTGATGATTTTTTTCTTCCGGCCACAGAATCTTTTAATACGGGAGATAACATTCTGGATCTCACTAATAATGGCGGTGGAATTACAGCGGTATTTGATAGAAATAATAATGCAGTCTCGAATCCAACATTAAGATCATTTAATGGTGGTCTTGGACCAGCAGCCGAATTTGATCAAGCCAGGGATGGAAACGGCGATATAATTGTGGCTTTCAGGGATCAGGGAAATTTAGTCGCTAGCGTCAATGACTTGGGTCAGTTTGTTGGAGACGGTAGCCAACTTACCAATTTACCTGCCACATTACCGACCCAATCCGGTAATTCAGGAAGGTTTTTGACTACGGACGGTTCCGACGCGAGTTGGGCTAATGTTCCAAGTAGCCAATGGAGCGGCACCAATAGCATTTCTTTTACCGGGGAAGATGCCGCAGTAAATGCAGGAAGTAGCTCTAATCCTGGTTTTTCAGTCAATAGAACAGGTACATCCACTAATAACGTCGGACTAAGCATCAACAATCTTGTCACCTCTCCGATCAACTCGCCTTCGGACAAAATTGGTCTCCAAATTATCTCCACTGGAGCATTCGGCACTGAAGGTGGAACCAACATTGGTTTAGATGTAAATGTAAGCGGCGGAAACGCCCAAAATATTGCCGCTCAGTTTGATGGAGGGAATGTAGTAGTTAGCAATGGAGAATTTCGCGTTGAAGAAACAGTACGAATTAGCAATAATACCGCAACTAATTTCCCTCTATTCTTCATAGATGGAAACTTTTCGGGCGATGCAGCCATGAGGTTTTCTTCTAGTAATACCTTTACTATGGGGGTTGATGGATCAGATAATATTTTCAAAATAAGTGACTGGACATCTTTGGGCACTAATGACCGCCTTTCCATAAATAGTGGTGGACAAGTTGGAATTGGAACAAGTTCACTTTCTTCTAGTATAAAAATGGAAATTGAGAATACAGAACGCTATTCTCTTTGGCTAGATAACAACTATACGGGAAGTAGTGATAACTATGCGGTTTTCGTACCGAATATGACCGGTTTTGGATCTAAATATGCCTTCTACCAGTCGGGAACGACAGATGAAAACTATTTCGCCGGTAATGTTGGGATTGGTACGACAGATGCCGCGCGTAAACTCGAAGTTTCTGGTACTGGAACTCAATACGCCAGAATTACAAGTACAAGTGGATATCCTGGTCTAGAATTTAATACAAATGCCACTAATCAGGACTGGAGGCTTAGTCCGAGTGCATTTAATTCGATGCGAGTAGACGCTGGTGATGTGGATGGTTCGATGACCACTGTCGCAACATTTTGGAATTTCTCAACTACGCTTAGAGGAATATTGCCAGGTTCTAGTAACACTTTTGATCTTGGTGCAACCAGTACACGATGGCGCACAATTTATCTGGTCAACAACCCAAGTGTTTCTTCTGACCAAAGGTTAAAATCAAACATTAAAGAACTTGATTATGGGTTGGAGAAAATATTGAACCTCAAGCCGGTGTCATATAAAATGAAAGGTCAAGAGGACAATAAAACTCACCTCGGTTTAATTGCCCAAGAATTAAGAGAAGTTATTCCGGAAGTCGTCCATGAGGATAACACAGCGGATAAGTTGCTAAGTGTCACCTACTCCGAACTTATTCCTGTCACTATAAAAGCCATTCAAGAACAGCAAAATACCATCAAATCACTTGAAAGAGAATTAGAAGAGCTGAGGCAGAAGTTAGCTGATTCAGAAAAATATAAAGCTTCATTAAAAAGTCAGTTGAACGAGCAATCCGCTGAAATTGATATGATAAAAAAAGCAATTGGTTTACAAGCTAATGCTAAGGTCGTCAACAAGAAATAAAAGGTATGAAAAAGACTTGCTGCCTAATCGTCCTTTGTGCTATTTATAGCATTAGCCTTGGTCAGATATTCACTAACCAAGGCATGAAAGTAAGCATCACTTCTAATACCATCTTTTCGGTTAGGGGCGATGCGGTTAATAACGGTACTATTATTAACGATGGGAACTTATATGTTTCAGGAAGTTGGATCAACAACATGAACTATGAAGCTGAGAACGGAAGCTTCATTTTAAACAATCCGGGTGAACAGATTATTAATCACAATGCCCAGTCCTTTGCCAATTTCGAAATTACCGGAGGTGGCCAAAAAATCTTTCTAGCCGATCTCACAGTGAACCAGCGTATTAACCTGCAGGACGGCGTATTAGTAGCCGGAAATGATTCGAAGCTCATCTTATCTGAGGGTATAGATATCATCGGTGGATCTGAAGACAGCTACATAAACGGTACGTTAGTACGGTCTGGTTCTGATGAGCTATTTTTCCCGGTAGGCACGGATAGTGAGTACCTCCCTGTATTATTCGATCAAATTGTAGATGAAAATCCTCAAATTACCGTGCAGGCTTTTTCTAGCCCCGCTGCAAATAGTTCCGATGATAATTTACGTGTATCCGATTTGCGTCATTGGCAAGTAGAATCTATAAACCTGTCAGATGCAGCCCTTACCCTGCCATTGATCGATGAGAATTTTGATACCACAGTAGAAGATCTGGTGGTGGTAGGAGCCACCACGACAGGACGTTTTCAGAACCTGGGAGCTTTTTCCGTGAGTGGCTCATTAATGAGCGGAGAGCTTACTAGTACCATTCAATCGCCGTTTAATGTGTACACCGTGGCAGCCACGTTGTCCGAAAGTGCTCCCGCCGTAACTGTGGTTAATGCCGTGACACCTTCATTGCAAGATGGCAAGCACGATTTTTTGCGCATCCACAATATTGAATCGTACCCAAACAATAAAGTAGAGATATTTAACCGATGGGGAGACAAGGTATTTGAGATGAATGGATATGATAACGTGCAGAAAGTATTTACAGGAAGAGGTAACGTATCCAATATTGGATCCTTGACCAGCGGTACATTTTATTATGTGATCGATATAGGTTCCAGCGAGCAAATAACGGGATTCTTTTTATTGATCAATTAGCTAGAAGGAGATGTCAAAAAAGCTCACTCATAACCAAAGTGACATCGTCAATCCCAACTTGGAATTTGCGCGTGCATGGCCTGAGTTTTTGACAGGCTCTATAAATATTTAATTGTTAGTCAAATGAAAATAACGTTTACTTTCACTTTTATGCTTACTTTTTTCTGGGCTAACTTCTCCTATGCTCAGCAAGATCCTTTGTATAATCAATATCAATTCGATCAGGTAATGATTAATCCCGCCTATGCTGGAATTTACAATCGCTTCACAGCTACACTTATTGGGCGCAGGCAATGGGCAGGTATTGAAGGCGCACCTCAAACCAATTCTTTTACGGCACATTCTTCGTTTTTGAATGGCAAACTCGGAGCAGGCATTTTAGTGGTAGATGATCAGTTAGGCGTGAATAAAAACTTTGAAACCCAGGCGTACTATTCGTATAATATTAAGTTCAATAACTATGCTAAACTCGCCCTGGGCCTTCAGACAGGTATTATTAATTATCGTTATGATTTCAATCAACTTAATCTTGACGTTGTCGATGACCCACTGTTGACCGGGCAAGAAGATTCATTTAGCAAACCTAATTTTGGATTTGGCGCCGTGTATATGTCTTCCACCTTTTATATTGGGGTGTCTGCTCCCCGCATCTTAAATGTGGAGCTAGATGACGGCATCACGGAGAGTACTCGCTACTTAAATCATTTTTATCTAACCGGAGGTGTCTTATTGTCCCCTACCAATCTTTTCAAAATCAAGCTTACCTCACTAATACGATACACCCCCGATGCACCTATATCTGTTGATGTTACGGCCAGTGCATTATTGGCCGAATTACTTTGGGTTGGGCTGGCTGTGCGCAACATCAATACCATCGGCATTAATACATTGCTAGAATTGAGCGATCAACTGAGATTTGGCTATTCATTTGAATTAGCTACTAACGCCCTTAATGCTAACAATTTTGGTTCCCACGAGATAAGTATTGGCATCGATCTTGACCTTTTTAAAGGACATATTTTAACCCGAAAGTACTTCTAGTACAAGATGTATTTAAAAGAGGAGGTGGAAACTAGGATAAAAGTGAATGGGTGGGATTATTTTCAGTCCATATACGCCTGATGTTGAACAAGGACATACTTATTAACCCCATGTTCGGTTTTACTCAAAAACCCATATTCATAGCAGAATAAATAACCCTACTTTGTCATCTTGGAAAATCAATTTAATTCACCCAGGCCCTAAAGGGAGTTTAAATTGATTTTTTCGCCTTCCCTTTAGGGATTCAAGGGTAAGAAGGCGAAGATGATAAAGTAGGAATAAACATCCCCTTTATTATTCTTCCAGTAATGTGTGAAATATTTTGGATTAAATGCCTCTCGCAGCAGCACCGACTTCCTAACTGTGGCCTTGCCTGCTTTATTATACTCTTTCAAAATCCTTCGGTTCAATTTTAGCTGCTTGTCAATTTTCTTAAACTGGCTCTGTGGCCTATCGCGGTTTTTAAGGTAATGGTATGCGAATTTGCAGTAGGGCGTACAAAACTTTTTATCCAGGCGGCCTGTGATCTGCTCACCGCAACTCGGGCAGGTTTTCATAATCATTTAATTATACGACTAAATAACGTTTAATTATACGACTAAATTTGTGAAAATCGTCGCGCACATTGAGCTTTCAGGTATGTCTTCACGTCATAAGCATATAACGCTAAACCACTTGCTCATCGGAGGAGAAAAGCAGATTGGGCTTCGATTTTACCCGGATAAGGTACTGAATGCCGTGGTGAAAGGACTGCCGGGCTTAACGCGGTCCGATGAATTTGGCATGCCGTACCTGCCAAATAGTAAAGGAAACCTAAACCTTATTTTCGAGACATTTCGCGGCGTAGCCTGGCTAAACGGTAACTCGTTTTTTGGTAAAGCACAGGTATCGTTAAATGAAAAGGCGCCAGCGATCGACCATTACCGGAAAAGAGCGCTTGCCGACGGATTTAGGGCATGCCCGGAGGATTTTTTAAAAACTTTAGAAGTAAGAAAGTATTCCTTGAACACAGCAAGGACTTACATTTCGCAATTTGAAAAATTTATTAACCACTACATGGATTGGGATTTGCCAGATATCGGCGAAAAGGAGGTCCAGGACTATCTTTCCGGTCTAGTAAAGAAAAGACGCTCCGATTCTTACATAAACCAAGCGATTAATAGCATTAAATTCTATTATGAGGTGGTAATGGGTATGCCCAACCGCTTTTACAGTGTAGAACGGCCGTTAAAAAAAGAACGGTTACCGGAGATCTTAAGTAAAGAAAAGATATTGCTTATGATAAACCGGACTAGAAACCGAAAACACCGATGCATCCTTAAGCTTCTATACTCTGCCGGGTTAAGGCGGGCGGAACTACAAAACCTTAAACCCGAAGATATTGATAGTGACCGAATGCTAATCCGTGTTAAGCAAGGGAAAGGTAAAAAAGACCGTAACACGCTATTAAGCAAAAGCGTGCTTCATGATTTACGGGAGTACTACAAGAAAGACCGGCCTAAGGAGTATTTGTTTGAAGGCCAATACGGTGGGCCATACAGCAGCACCAGCATTCGTAACATTGTGATTCAAGCGGCTAGC
>CALBPF010000273.1 GCA_937899105.1 uncultured Flammeovirgaceae bacterium
AATGAAAATTTTGGACTGAAAACTTAAGGGTGTCCCAGTGTCGAAAACAGGAAAAAGAATAAGGACGTTACCTTTTCCGAAAAACTGGATAAGTTTAAAAGTACTTAATCATTAAATTGATTCATGGTCCTGGTTATGCCAATAGAACAGAACGCGAGTATCATGTCAACGGCCTTATCTATTGAAACCGGTAGCGCTTCAAATTCCTGCTTAGAAAAATTGCTCAGCACATAGTCAACTTGCCTGCCTTTCGGGAAGTTATCCCCAATGCCAAATTTTAATCGTGAATAGTTTTGACCTCCTCTAAGTTCTTCAATATTCTTTAAGCCGTTATGGCCTGCTGCCGATCCTTTAGCGCGCATTCTCAGCTTACCAAAGGGCAGGGCGATATCATCGGTGATTACAAGTAGGTTTTCTTTCGGAATTTTTAGTTCCTTGAGCCAAAAGTTAACCGCTTTACCGCTAAGATTCATGTATGTTGTGGGTTGAATAAGATGTATATGCCTTCCCTTATATTTAAATTCAGCTTTATTGGCAAGCCTTGAATGATCGAACTTGACCGACTGTTTGTCTGCTAATCTGTCTAATACCAAGAATCCGATATTATGACGAGTAAGCTCATATTCCGCACCTATATTGCCCAAGCCAGCTATTAAATACTTCATTAGTTATTAAAGATCAACATAAACAAAAAAATCCTGCTCAGCGAGCAGGATTTCATATACTCTTACAAATAATATTTTACTCTGCAGCTTCAGTTGATGCCTCTTCAGCCACTGCCTCTTCCTCACCAGCTTCCTCGTCATCGGTCTTACCTCTGAGCGCTCTAGGTACCTCAACTACGGCAACGGACGCAATAGCTGTGTCAAGAATTTCGTAGTTGTTTGTCTCTATTTCGCCAACTTTGATTGCTCTACCGAAATCCAGCTCACCAAGGTCTACAGCTATGTATTCAGGCATATTTTTCGGTAATGCCATAACTTTTAGATGTCTTCTTTTCTTAATTAAAGTTCCACCTTTAGTGACGCCGGGAGACGTACCTTCAAAGTGAACGGGAATATCCATTTTTACCACTTTACCTTCGAAAATTTGAAGAAAATCTGCGTGTAGGATCACCTCACTTACCGGATGGAATTGAATATCTTGAAGAATAGCTCTAAACTCACGCCCTTCCACGTTTACGTGCACAAAATGCGCTTCATCGGTATATACCAAATCTCTGAAGAGAATCATGGGTGCGTAGAAGTGCACTTGCTCATCGCCACCATAAATAACGCAAGGAACTTGCCCTTCCGCCCTTAACCTTTTCGCTTCGGATTTGCCGAGATTTGCTCTGTTATACCCTATAATCTCAACTGTTTTCATAATTATATAATTTAATTTAAATGTTAATTCTACTTTTGAATAAATAACGAGCTTATTGAACCGTGCGTATGCACGTTGTTTATAGCCCTTGCAAATAGATCTGATAAAGTTAAAACTCTTATCCTTTTGCTTTCTTGTCTTAACGGAATACTGTCTGAAACAACTAGCTCCTCTAAAACAGAGTTATCTATATTGTCATAAGCCTTGCCGGAAAGTACCGGATGTGTAACTACCGCTCGTACTGAACTAGCTCCATTTTCCATGAGCAAAGAAGCAGCCTTACACATGGTTCCGCCCGTATCAATCAGGTCGTCAACCATTACCACATCTTTTCCTTTTACGTCCCCTATCAATCTCATAGAAGCTACCTCATTAGCCCGCTCGCGGTATTTGTCGCAAACTACTAAATCTGCCCCGAAGAACTTAGCAAAGCTCCTTGTCCTTTTTACCCCACCAACATCAGGAGATGCAAAAATGAGATTTTCAAGCTTGAGCGATCTCAAGTAAGGAACGAAGATGGCGGTGCCGTCCAGATGGTCGACAGGAATGTCGAAAAAACCCTGAATTTGATCTGCATGTAAATCGCAAGTCATAATTCTGTCTGCTCCGGCGGCTGAAAGCAGATTAGCCATCAACTTGGCGGCAATAGCTACACGAGGACGATCTTTTCTATCTTGACGAGCATAGCCGAAGTAGGGAACGACTATGGTAACGTATTTGGCGCTCGCTCGTTTTGCAGCATCTACCATTAATAGTAATTCCATTAAATTGTCCGAAGGACCGAAGGTAGATTGTATTAAAAAAACATCGCATCCACGAACTGACTCTGCAAAATAAGGAGCCATCTCTCCATCACTAAAAATCTGAATTTCAGAATCCCCTAATGGCTTTCCATAGGAGACGGCAATTTTCTCTGCGAGATACCTTGTAGCGCTTCCTGAAAAGATTTTTACAGTGGACATTTTTATTCACTTCAAATAAAAATAGGTGGTTTTATCCACCTATTTCTTTGTTTCGTGTTGTCCGACTAGGGCTCGAACCTAGACTCT
>CALBPF010000274.1 GCA_937899105.1 uncultured Flammeovirgaceae bacterium
TTACGATTTGTACGTTTTTGTTCAATGCTACCGAATATTATGTTCGTTTTCGGTTTCATTCAATTATGGGCTTCTTGACCAATGTCGAGGTAGTTGCCGGATCCAACTTTAGACGGCCCCATATGATCGATAAAAATAAACGGCCCGATCATTCTTTTCTTTCTGAACGGGATTAGGCGGCCGACCAGAAAATCGCCAATATCGCGACTTCGCTCTTCTATTATTAATCCGGTATTAGACATGTATAAATCTAGCTTAAAATACAGAATACTACTAGACCGTCAATGGAATAATGACCTGCCATCGAAAAGCCCACATCCATGTCAATAAATAATTGGTTAATCCTGATTTAGCAAGAATTTGCCGCCATTCTCTCTTCCTAAAGGCACGAAGTACCGAAACCCCCGCATCGTTCTTTACCATTGGCGACTTGGAAAAAAGGGCAGTTAGCAAATTAATTGAGTGATAGGCGAACCAGTGCCGATGTAAGTCATTAATGGCGATACCGGTAGTGGCTTGTGTACTTAACAAACGTAGCAAATCTGAAAGTTGCCTATCTGTAAAATGATGCATGAATAGTGTTGCTGTAATTATGTCGGCTTTTAGCTGCGTAAATTCGTTTGAGAAAATATCAATGCATTTGTAGCTTATTTCCGGAAAGCCAACGGAGTTTTTTTTTGCAAAGGCTATTACATTAGGGTTAGCATCCACACCCACAAGTTCGACATGTAATTTCTTCCTCCGGGCCCATTTAGCTATGAGTTTTAAAATATCACCTCCACCACAGCCAATATCTACTATTCTCCATGTTTCCTTTTTGCTGGAATTAGTAAGCTTGTGAATTGCATTTATGGTAACATAATTACCCCCCAGCCACCTATTAATTGTTTCCAGCTCACGGAGTGTTTGTTCGATGACCGGCCCATCAGAACTCAGGTCATCCATAAGTTCAATCTCCTCGGATCGTGATTTGAACCTGGAGTTCATACCTGAACTTCCAGAATTATGGTCTCTAAGGTAAGGCCAGGTCCAAACGCGAGAGAGAAGATTCTATCTCCATTGTTTGACGCATTCATGGTGTCCATGAGTCGCTTTAAAACGAACAAAATGGTAGGCGAAGACATATTCCCGTATTCACGCAATACTTCATGTGCGGAGCTGTTTTGAGATTTATCTATTCCCAGTTTATCCTCTACCACACTTAAAATTTTCTTACCTCCGGGATGAACAGCGTAATGCTGAAACCGGTCATTATCAGTCGACACTAAATGATCCAGTAACTTATCGATTCCTTCTTTAATTACATCAGGTACGTAAGCAGATAACTTCATTTCAAAACCAAAATCACCGATCTTCCACGCCATATCTTCAATACCATTCGGCAACAGGTCGCAAGCAAAATCTGCTATTTTGAGTCCTGAATCGGCATTTGACTCAACTAGAACTGCCGCAGAACCATCTCCGAAAAGAGCATTTGCCAAAAGATTATCGTCCGTTTTTTCCTTTTGAAAATGGATGCTACAGAGCTCGGTGCATACAATCAATACTTTTGCCGAATGATCATTTGAGCATACCGCCTCTGCAACCTTAAGGGCATTGAAGGCAGCATAACATCCCATAAAGTTGATACCCGTACGCTGCACTGAGGTTGGCAAGCCTAAAGCATATACAATTTCAATATCTAGCCCCGGAGCATATAACCCGGTACAACTCACGGTAATCAGGTGTGTAATTTGCTTAAGGTCAAAATCAGCCGGTAAACAACTGCTTATCGCTTTCAAACTCAACTCGAGAGCCTTCCTGGTAAAAAGCTGATTTCTTGATCTGGTAGATGGGAAAGGCTCCAGGTCTACGCTGTTCGCATAAAAGTCAAAACCTTCCTGCTTTTGATAATCCTGCAATACCGAATATCTGCTGGCAATGCCTGAGGCACGATAAAGCGCCTTTAACTTATAAGCTTCATCGTCACTTAGCTGATGAGCCCGTGTCATAAAATGGTGGACTTCCTCCTGGGTAATTTTGTTTTCTGGATTCGCCGTTCCAATCGAAGTGATAAATGAACTCATTAAATCAATAATACTTAAAAATTAATATCTTGGTGTAAAGGCTTACCATAATGTTTGAAAAATCCACCTGGCTTCATCTTCGCATTCCCTTCTCCTTTTTTTTGCTGCCGGTGTTTTTGTTTGCACTGGCCGTTTCTCCCAACATTAATGAAAGTAGAATAGTAATTGTTCTAATCGCCTTACATATTTTTCTGTATCCTGCCAGTAACGGATACAACAGCTATTTTGACAAAGATGAAGGCAGTATAGGTGGGCTCAAGCGCCCACCTAAGGTAAACACAGGGCTTTATTACATGGCGCTTGTTTTTGATACTATTGCCATCGTTCTTGGCTTACTTATCAACTGGCAGTTTGCGCTAATGTTATTTGTCTACGGGCTCGTTTCTAAGGCCTATAGTCACCCGTCTATACGGCTTAAAAAATACCCGTACTTAAGCTGGTTCATAGCCGGTTTTTTTCAAGGCTTTTTCACTTTTCTAATGAGTTATGTCGGATTAAACGACTATACGATTTACCAGATAATGAAATCAAGCATAATAATCCCCGGACTGCTTTCTTCTGCTATACTCTGGGGATCATACCCGATGACGCAGATATATCAACATGAAGAAGATAGTAAAAGAGGCGACATCACCTTAAGTCTACGCCTGGGCATACTCGGCACATTTCACTTTACAGGAGCGGCCTTTACATTAGCTTCGGCCTGCTTTGCATGGTATTTTGTTGAGGTCTATCATCTTAAATATGCCCTTACCTTCTTGGTAAGCATGGCTCCGGTAGTCTTATTCTTTGGTTATTGGTATTTAAAAGCGCGAAAAGAATTGGCTAATGCCAATTTTATTAATACCATGCGTTTAAACTTTCTTTCTGCAATCTTCCTGAATGCATTCTTTATTTACTTCTTTCTTGATCATACCCAAGTTTTACAAGCGATAAAAGCGGGGTATTAGCTATTTTGACAGAGGAGGATCATCTTGTGGATAACAAAGAATTAGAATAGCTTCCAGCAAGATATACAATGGGAATAAGAAAGCAGATCCAAACTATCAATAATATAATGTTCTGATAGGTTTTCAGCTACTTCGTTGATAATATTTACGAACGCATTATTAATCTGTCCAGCTCATCGGATAATCTGCATCCACAAATTCTAACGCAGCTTCTGTTAGAAACAGAGGCTTAAACGTGTCTACCATTACCGCGATTTCATGCGTTTCTTTTGCACCGATGCTTTTCTCCACTGTTCCGGGATGCGGCCCGTGAGGTAAGCCTCCGGGATGCAAGGTAAAAGAACCTCTGTCTATGCCTTTGCGGCTCATGAACTCTCCTTCTGCATAATACAATACTTCATCTGAATCAATATTCGAATGATTGTAAGGGGCTGGAATGGCCAGTGGATGATAATCAAAAAGTCTGGGCACAAACGAACAGATAACAAAGCCGTGGGCCTGGAATGTTTGATGCACCGGTGGCGGTTGATGAATTCTGCCTGTAATAGGTTCAAAATCATGGATGGAAAATGCATATGGCCAAAGGTGCCCGTCCCAACCTACAAGATCAAAAGGACTGTGCTCATAAGCATAGTGATACAATTGGCCTTCTTTTTTTATTAGCAGATCGTATTTTCCTTTTTCTGTCTCTGTGATTAACTCCTCGGGGCCTCTTATATCGCGCTCGCAATAAGGGGAATGCTCCAGTAACTGACCAAGTTCATTTCTGTATCGCTTTGGTGTTTCAATAGGTGAGGCAGACTCGATAATCAATAGCTTTAAAGGGCCTTCATCAAATTCAAATTTATAAATGACGGTTCGTGGTATCACCACATAATCACCTTGCTTTACCTTGAGCCTGCCAAATTGTGAAATTAAGTAGCCGCTTCCATCATGTATAAAAATGACTTCGTCGCCTTCAGCATTCTTATAATAAGGCATGCTTTTCTTCTCAGGAATGCACAAAGAAAGGCACACGTCATTATTCTTTAAAAGCTCCTTTCTTCCGGATAGAAAATCTTCACCTGTTATCCCGATTTTTGACGTATTGAGATGCGTTTGCCTTAAATCATAGGGTTTCACCATAGGGCTGGCAAAGAGCTTTGCCGTACCCACAGATTTCACCCGCGTAGGAGGATAAATGTGATAAAGGTTAGAATAAATGCCTGAAAACCCTTTCGAGCTTACCAACTCCTCTTTGTACAGACTGCCATCAGGTTGCTTAAATTGAGTGTGCCGTTTTGGAGGTGTACTGCCGAGGGTATGATAATACATAACTACATTTTGGTCCTGTCAAGGTTTTCTGCTTCGTCAAATAGCTTTATTGCTTGCTGCAGGATTTCATTGGTTTGATTGAAAATTGGGTAAAACCCATTGTTATTCCAAATCTGCCGTGCCACTTGTGCCTTTAAATGAAGTTTAAATAGATCTTTATGTTTATTAAGATCTTTGAAGTCTGGCTTCACATCATTTAACTCACCTGTTTTTACAAGTCCGTCAAGCATTGTTTGAGTAACGGAGAAGTTTTGATAATAGTCTTCATATCTCATAGCATTGAGCTTATCCTTATTTTTTGCCACGTAGTTAAATGTAAACTCCTGCATTGAATTACTTGTAAATAATCGGTTTAGGTAAGCCGAAGTCATTGTGGTATCTAAAGGCACGAAATAGTCGGGCATTATTCCTCCTCCGCCATAAACTGTACGGCCGCTTGACGTTTCATATTTTAACGAATCATTGAACTTAATGCTATCTGAACTAAAGAATTCTCCATGCTCAAAACGAGCAATTAGGTCTTTGGAATAATCTTCGTAATCCTCATAAGGTTTTTGAATGGACCTTCCACTCGGAGTGTAGTATCTGGAGATGGTCAACCTAAGCTCAGAACCGTCACTCAAGTCCATAGGGGCCTGTACAAGACCCTTGCCGAAAGAACGCCTGCCCACTATCAGTGCACGATCATTATCCTGTAACGCTCCTGAAACAATTTCCGAGGCTGAGGCGCTGCCTTCATTTACTAAAACAATCAGTTCTCCTTTTTCAAAAAGTCCTTTCCTGTCGGCAAAGGCTTGAGAGTTAAATCTTTTCTGCTTGCCAAGAGTATAAACAATCTTATTATCGTCCGGCACAAACTCATCCACCATGTTAATTGCATGGTTCATGTAGCCCCCTGGGTTACCTTGTAAATCAAGCACCAGCTTAGTCATACCATTCGATTTTAACTCTTCCAAGGCTACCTTAAACTCATCATAAGTAGTGGCTGAAAAGCGACTGACTTTAATATATCCAATCTCATCGCTGATCATATAACTGGCATCTACCGAATGTTGCGGTATTTTATCCCTAATAATATTAAATATAATGGGCTCTTTCTTACCTTTTCTCTTGACCGTAACCTCAACTTCACTTCCCTTTGGCCCCTTTAATGCTTTTTGGACATCACGATTGGTAAACCCTACTCCGGCGACGGTCTCTCCATCTACACGAATGATCTTATCTCCGGAAAGCAACCCGACCGCTTCGCTGGGGCCGCCGCTTAGTGGAGAAACTACCACAATTGTATCTTTGAAAATATTAAATTCTATCCCTATACCTTCAAAGTTTCCCTGCAAACCCTCGTTTGCAGCAACTTTATTTTTGACAGGAATATAGGCGCTATGGGGATCAAGATTGGTGAGCATATGTTCAATGGCGTCTTCTACCAGATCATCAGTATTCACCTGATCTACATAATTTCGGTCTATCAGAGTCAGTACCTCTTTAAATTTTTGCATACTCTTGCCAAGGTCATTTTGCACCACGGTAGGCTTATCCGTAAACGTTGCTCCTATTAGAATACCGGCGGCTATGGCCACAGTAATTATTATTGGCAATCTAATCTGATAGTTACTGTTTTTATACTCGCTCACTTGTCGTTCTTACTTTATGTTTTAACCTTAATGGAATTCGAATTTATAGAAATAATAACTCTTTAACGGTGTAGTTCTACATTTTGTTGATGTCAACAAGGTTGATTCAAAAAGAATACTAAACACACAAATTGAGTTCATATTCTAACAATACTCGTATATTTGTAGGTATTGAAAATCCTTTCTCATTGTGACAAGTAGAAAAATCGTCGATATAGTAGATGAAAATTATGTACACGCATCAGTACTGTACTATTTTGGAATTGAATTCTACAACTATACTGAGGATACATTGGATCAAGTTTGCCTTAAAAAAGGGTTAAATTCAGATTTGGTAATCAAGGAACTTGAGAAAGTTACCATCTGCAATAATGAGGTAGAACTGGCAGCATTTCCGGTAGATCTAATTATCGAATATCTCAAGCACTCACACTTTATTTTTATCAAAAGAAAGCTTCCGTATATCGCTAAGTTGATAGAAAGTTTTGAGCCGCAGCACAAGTTGTACAATAGCATTGCTAAAGATTTAAAGTTGGTATTTCCTCTATTTGTGGAAGATTTCATTCACCACGTTTATATGGAGGAGGATACACTGTTTAGTTACATTCAGCAGCTGGCGCAATGTTCTGAGGACCGAAAAGGATTTTCTAAGCTCTACTATCAAATGGAAAAGCATTCCCTTCAAAAGTATGCAATGGAGCATGAAGAGCATGATGATGAGATGAGAGGCATTAGAAAAATAACCAATAACTACACTTGCGATAGCAGTGACCCTTTACACATTCGCGTCGTCTACGCAGAGCTCCAGGCTTTTGAAAAAGAACTAATCACTCACGCCAGAGTTGAGAACGAGATACTTTTCCCAAAAGCACTCGTACTAGAACAAGAAATTAAGCATAAAATCAGCTCAAAAATCAACCTCAATTAGTGGGGAGAATTCTTGCGCTTGATTACGGCAGTAAGCGAACCGGAATTGCCGTTTCCGACCCCTTAAAAATGATTGCCAATCCGTTAGCGACGGTGGACACAGATGAGCTCATACCTTTCCTGACTCATTATCTTCAACAGGAAGAGCTAGAGACCATTGTAGTTGGCATCCCGCTGGACCTTATGAATCGTAAAACCCACGGTACTAAAGGAGCTGAAAACATTGTAGAAAGGATTAAAGGGCTATTCCCACATATTGGCGTTGTTACCATAGACGAGCGCTTTACTAGCAAAATAGCCTTCGACAGTATGAAGGTTTCAGGGATTTCAAAAAAGAAGCGTGCAGATAAAAGCTTAGTTGATAAACTTAGTGCGACCATAATTTTGCAGTCATTTATGGAGCAACCAACCTGAGCTCTGATTATTTCTAACTAAAGGGTTAGGAAATTATCTTTAATTTTGCAGCTTATTTGAATAAGACTATGATTTATCCTATAGTGGTTTACGGAGATCCGATATTAAAGAAAAAAGCCCGGAATATTGAACAAGGGGAATTAGACGTAAAGCAGTTGAGCGCTGACATGTTTGAAACAATGGAAAGCGCCAGAGGTATTGGGTTGGCAGCACCACAGATCGGGAAAAGCATTCGTATGTTTGTTGTAGATGGCCGGCCGTTGGAAGAAGAGGAAATGGAAAATTTCGTTAAGGTATTTATCAATCCTCAAATTATTGAAGAAGTAGGAGAAGAATGGCCGTTTGAGGAAGGCTGCCTGAGCATCCCAAATATAAGGGAAGAAGTATCAAGAAACGCTAAATTAAAAATCAACTACTTCGATGTAGACTGGAATGAGCATACCGAGGAGTACGACGGTATGAAAGCCAGGATCATTCAACACGAATATGACCATATAGAAGGCGTTTTATTTACGGATCATCTTACTCCTTTTAAACGCCGGATGCTCAAAGGTAAGCTACAGAATATCTCAAAAGGAAAAACAAAGGTAGATTATCGCATTGCTGTACCTGTAATAAAATAAATGCCCAAGCTTCAATCAAAACTACCGGAGGTAGGCGCCACCATTTTTACCGTGATGTCCCAAATGGCAGCGAAATATGGAGCCATTAATTTATCTCAGGGGTTTCCCGATTTTGCCGTTTCAAAAGATCTGATTAACCTAATTGCTGATGCCATGACATCAGGTAAAAATCAGTATGCGCCTATGTCAGGGCTGCCTGCATTGAAGGAATCTATTTCCGAGATGACTTCCCTAAGGTATGGATATACGCCAAGTCCTGAATCTGAGGTAACGGTTACAGCGGGAGCAACGGAGGCGCTGTTTGCTTCCATTATGGCGGCGGTGCTACCCGGGAACGAGGTGATCGTATTTGAGCCGGGTTATGATAGTTATGCTCCAGCCATCGCCATGGCGGGTGGGGCGCCAATTCATATTAATTTAAAATATCCTACTTATCATATTGACTGGGATGAAGTTGCCAATCGCATTACTGAAAGAACAAGACTTATCATCATCAATACGCCCCATAACCCTACCGGAAGTGTATTTTCGAAAAACGATATCGAAGCCCTTCAGACTTTAGCGGAAAGACATGATTTAGTTGTACTCAGCGATGAAGTATATGAGCATATCATTTTTGATGACAAGGTACATCAAAGCGTATTGAATAATATAGGTTTAAGATCGCGAAGCATTGCGGTATCGTCATTTGGAAAAACATTCCATGCTACGGGCTGGAAAGTTGGCTATCTTATAGCGCCCAACGCCTTAACGCATGAGATTCGTAAAGTACATCAGTTTCTTACGTTCAGCGTTCATACGCCTACTCAGGTAGGCTTAGCAACATTTCTT
>CALBPF010000275.1 GCA_937899105.1 uncultured Flammeovirgaceae bacterium
ATCACCTTTCAACATTTTGCCCAGGTACATGATCTGACCTACGTGTGAAGCATAATGTGCCAACTGGCGGTTGATCGCTTCAACTACCGTATGGCCCTGGTTTCGGATATAAACTACAGTATTAAGGTTTTCTTCATTGATCGTTTCAAGCGCTTGGAACAAGCAGGTCCAGCCCTCTTCCCATTTTTGAAAGAGTTCAGATTTCGTCTTGATGACATCTTCAAATTCCTGATCCCGGTTACGCCACTCTTTTTCGCCATCAGTGGTAAGGAAATCCGTCCAGCGGGATTTCATGTTTCCTGCAATATGATTGACAATAATGGCTATCGAATTGCTGGCTTCATTGTATTGCCAAAAGAGCTGTTCCTCTTTCAGCTGTTCAAACGTGCGATCACCGAGAAACTTGTAATACTTAAATTGTTTAAGGATGCTTTGAAGGTAGTTTTGAGAAAAATCTTTCATCTCAATTTAGATAAGATCAACATTAATTCTCACTTTGATACATTTTTAAATAGTTCAATGGTGTCATCACGGCAATTTTTGAGTTTCTGAAGTCTTTTACGTTCCGCGTAATTATCGCTTCTATTCCTTTGACGGTCAAAGCGGTCGAATACTGAATAGAATCTTCAAAATCTTTAAAATCATTTCTTAGTGCTTGTATAATCTCACTTTTATTGGTTCCTGTAATCTCCAGGATGTTAGCTAGCTCTTCAATAACTTCTAAAGATTTTTTATGACCGAGATACCGTCTGATGATATAATAAATATTACTAATACTAACCGCAGATACATAAAGTTTTACTTTGCTCATTCAGGTCGAATAATTCACTTGCCGGATTAACATGCGGCTTACGGTCTGTAAAGAAGTCAATGATTACATCGGAATCTACGAATAGCTTATACACCATACTTCTTTGCCAACTCTTCTGCCAGCACTTCTTTGTAGTTGATGGGGTTGGCTGTCTTTATGATTCCTCTAAGGCGCTTAACCCGTGGAGATAATTGGCCAGGTTTAAGCTGACGCTTTTCGGTAGTTAGTAGTTTAAGATAATTTTCTACCATTTCAGAAAGACTTTGCCCCTTTTCTTTAGCATATGCCTCAGCTACCTCTATGACTTCTTTTTCTACCGTCAATGTAAGCTTCGTACTCATATTCAAATATGCGTGTCTTATTTTATAAGATTAATACGTATTATATCATAAAATACTAACGTAAATTCAATATTCCAGTTTATTTGTCTGTATTAGTCCAATAATCATAAGCCGCTTTGGCCGCTTTTGCTATGGTCACTTCTCTCTTCTTTTTAGGATCATATGAATCTGAAACGAAGACCGTAATGGCTAAATGATTTCCATCAGGTAATGTAACGATTCCCGCATCATTCGTGGCCCGGGTCAGTCCGTCATACGTTCTTGACAAGCCTGTTTTATGCACCAGCTTAGCTTCCGGAGGCAATAATCCTTTTATTCTGCCATCCAACCATTTGTTGGATACCGACATAAATTCTACCTTGACAAGATCATACCAATTATGCGCAATGATAAGGATGATACCCAGACCCACCAGCGCGGCTCCTAAAATGCCGAATACAACAAACAGGCGGTTATTGGGCTCACTCTTTTTCTGGTTATAGTAGATACTTATATCCTTAGCGATTTCCTCAGAAATTACGTTGGCGTTTACCAGTTCACGAATGTCTTTTTGAATTCCCGTTGGCTTTCAGGAAAACAAAATACGCATAATCTATTGGAGATGTCATGTCATACGCGTAAAAGCTTTTAACTTTCGGTTATGTCAGATCAAAAATAGCCTTAGTAACTGGCGCTAATCGAGGGATTGGCCTGGAAGTTTGTCGTCAGCTTTTGGCCTTAAGCCATCATGTAATTCTTACCAGTCGTGATGAAGCCAAGGGCCGTAAAGCTACAGCCGAACTCAACGGAGATAAAAACCTCACCTATCATCCGCTGGATGTAGGGAGTGATGAAAGCGTAGCCACTGTTAAAGGCTTCGTAGAACGTGAATTTGGTCGCTTGGACATTTTGGTGAACAACGCAGGCATCAATTATGATACCTGGCAAACAGCGGTAGGAGCCGATTTAGAAGAAAGCCATTATACAATGGAGATCAATCTCTTTGGGCCCTGGCGCATGAGTCAGGCCTTTATCCCCTTGATGAAAAAGAAAGGTTATGGCAGGATTGTAAATGTTTCCAGTGGCGCCGGAGCGCTTAACGGTATGCGTGGAGGAGCGCCTGCCTACAGCGTATCTAAAGCAGGTCTTAACGCACTTACAATAAAGCTGGCCGCCGAAGTACAAGAGGCTAATATTTTGGTGAATGCCGTTTGCCCCGGTTGGGTGCGCACAGATATGGGAGGAAGTGATGCCGATAGAAGTGTTGAAGAAGGGACCAAAGGGATCATCTGGGCGGCTACTATTGAAGAAGGTAACGGCCCTAATGGTAGATTCTTCAGGGATGGCAAGAAGATAGAATGGTGATGTGAAGGCTTCTCATATACCCCATTTAAAAATAATTACTCAATGCTATGAACAACTTTTGATTAATACGCTGAATCTTGAAAGACGACTGAGCCCTGACCTAGATAATTACAACTTTTAGACGGACACCGAAGAGAGAGTAAGCCCGGGATCTTTTAATGATCCCGGGCTTACTTGTTTTATGCTAAGGCAGGATAATCCGTATATCCTTTTGCACCTGGAGAATAGAAAGTACCAAAGTCAGGCTCGTTGAGTGCAGCATCTTCCTTCAGCCTTTTCGGGAGATCCGGGTTAGCTAAAAACGGACGACCAAAAGCAACCAGATGCCCTAGCCCATCAGCCAAGTCCTTTTCCGCCCTTTCTTTATCATATCCCCCGGAAATAATGATCGTGCCTCCAAAAGCATCGCGGATCTTTTCCTTTAGGCTTCCGGGAACTTCAGGCGTTCCCATAGAAGAATGGTCTACTAAGTGCAAATAGGCCAGCCCTAGTTTTCCTAGCTCAGAAGCCAAATAAGTAAAAGCTTCTTCCTGTCCGTCAAACGGGTTTACGTCATTGAAGGCGCCACCTGGTGATAAGCGAATGCCCACCTTTTCTTCTGCAATAGCCTCAGCGGTTCTTTTGGCAACTTCAAGTACAAAGCGAGCGCGGTTTTCATTCGATCCTCCGTATTGATCCGTCCTTTCGTTAGAGCCCGGATTGATGAACTGCTCCAGGAGGTAGCCATTCGCGGAATGAAGCTCGATACCATCAAAACCGGCTTCAACAGCTAACTTGGCCGCAGTTACGAACTCATTGATGGTATGCTCAATATCTTCCGATGTCATTGCTTTAGGAGTGGGGATGGGCTGATTCCCATTAGCATCTGTGTACATTTCCGTATTGGCAGGAGCTTTTGCCGATGGGGCTAAGATTTCCGAGCCTTCCGGCATATTATCAGGGTGTGAAACACGGCCAGTGTGCATTAATTGTACAAATATTTTTACTTCTTCTTTATGTACTTCCTCAGTTACGGCCTTCCAGGCTTTAGCGTGCGCAGCAGTATACAATCCGGGAATTCTGGCGTACCCCACTCCATTGGGAGAAGGGCTTGTACCTTCGGTGATTATTAAGCCTGCTCCTGAACGCTGACCATAATAGGTGGCCATAATGCCTGTTGGCACATGCTCTGCAGTAGCCCTTGATCGTGTCATTGGGGCCATGACTATCTTGTTTTTAAGCTTTAGGGTTTCTGAATTAAATGGATCAAAAAGTGATGACATGTAAATTGTATTTTGGTTTAAAACTTACTCAAAAACACATAAGAAAGTTGTCAGTTCCTAGAGTCCCAAAAAATTATGAATTAAGATGTTAATCGGTGAGATCAGGCCACCTTCATGGGCACGATACCCCGATATTTGTACACCTTGAGATCAAAATGCTGGTGTATGAAAGTCTTCATCCGGTTCTCGGCCAGCTCAGATTTTCTGCCCTCCGGATAGAATACAGTAAGCTCCAGAACGGCCCTTACAAAATTGGGCTTACCACAAAATTCAATGAGCCATTCTTTAAAAGTGCTTTTCCAGTCCTTCAGGTACTTCTCGTAATGATCCTGTCCGTCAAAAAGAAATTCGAGTTGGTTTTGACCGTGTTTGAAACGATATATTCCTGCCAGGTTAAGGTAGAACTCTCGAAGCCGCTCGGTGTAATCCGTTTTATGGGCCAAAACCTGGGTCATTGTGTTGTCTAAAAGTCCCAGAGGATTGGAATTAGCCTGATAATATGCCTTTACAAAATTGAAAAGATAAACAGCTAACCTCGCTTCCAGATCAAGCTGTGCCTTCTCCAGAATGTAGTTTTTATCGAAAGGGAAATATTTCTTTATCATCAGACACTGCAAATATAGTTTAATCAGTCGTTATGTTGATAATTTAAGGCCAACCATAACAATTTTTGATTTGGCTACGTTGCGTGATCTAATTTATGGCCAAAGCATCAAGTTGTTAATGAACCTTCTCTTAGAGCTAATGCTTCTATCACGATGAAGCCTGCTTTCTGTTCGCTATTAAGGGCTAGTCGAGGTTATACCACTCGGAGGGTACGAATGAAGTCGCAAACAGAGACGACCTCAAGCAAATCAAAAACAGCATAAATGTTAGCCCTGAATTCAAGAGTTCTTGTTGATACCCTTGACCTGGACGGAATTCTCGGACTTTAGTTTTTTGGGTTCCTTTATTTTAAAGGTGAATCTGCCTCTTTAGCCATAACATTGTAAACCAGTTTGTCGGTTAGTCCAGGGAGCCATTTGTTCATGAACACTGTGAATTTACCTTGTTTAGTAAGAATAAGGTGTTTTTTTCTTTTTACGGTGGCCTTATAAATATACCTGGCGCACTCTTCGGCAGTCATCATCTTTTTTTCCTCTCTTGGCGATTCTCCTTGTTGAGATCCGTCAGCAGTTAAGGACCTTTTGCGAATATTTGAAGCTGTGAATCCCGGACAGGCTGTAAGAACATGCACTCCTGTTTTTAAATTCTCTGTTCTCAAAACCTCCAGGAAGCCCTGTAGAGCAAATTTAGAGGCGGAGTACCCGGTACGTCCCGGAAGTCCACGATAACCTGCAATGGAAGACATACCGATTACCGAACCCTTATTTTCTAGTATAGAGGGCAAACAATATTTTGTTGCATAGAGCACTCCATTGAAGTTTATGTCCATGACCTGTTTAACCACGTCAAGATCTACGTCCTTAAAAAGCGCACGCATAGAAATCCCTGCATTAGCGACAAGTACGTCAATCTTTCCGAACATTTCCAATGTGAAATCAGCCATTTTTTTATTGTCCTCTTCAGAACTGGCGTCTGCCTGAAAGCTGGCTACGGCGATGCCTTTTTGCGCAAGCTCATTTTCAGTTCCTTCCAATGCCTGCTTGTTTCGGCCTGTGATTACGATTTTGGAACCCTTGCTTCCGAACTCTTCAGCCAGTGCCTTTCCAATTCCTGAAGAACCTCCGGTTATAATGACAACTTTGTTTTGCATTTTGAATCAAGCGTAAATCAGCTTTCCTTTTGGCTTTGGGATTTCACGGTTTAATTTTTTTGCAGTTTCCAGCCATTCTTGAATAACGGTTTGAACATTGTTCAATGCTTCGATTGATGTTTGGCCATCAGCCATGTACCCAGCCAGCTCGGGAACTTCCGCGATAAAAGCATCATCGTCACTACTCCAATATATTATGATCTCGTATTTAGAATTACTCATTTATCTTCATCTTATATTTTACAATTATGTTCCTCACTTGTTTTACCTGCTAAGGTTTGGCATATCCTGTTTTTTCTTGAATATTAATTATCTCATCGATACCATCTTTATAAAAAATATGATGGCTACCTTTTATCCTCATTTCAAATTCAAAATGAATTAGAATAGACTTTAAATCCCTGAAATCTAATATTTTTATCGTTAGACCCATTCAAAAGTTTAATAAACAACTTCTGTAGTTTGCTCATAAGATTTTCTTGTGGTGCTAATTTAATGAAAAGCAGACTACAAAAGTCTCCGAGACTTTTGTAGTCTTTGAAGTAGTTTTACGCATGCTTTTTCTCAGGCTGCTTTCCCGGATGCCAATGGGCGCGTTGTATTTCATTGCGGATTTTATTTTCCTGCTGTCCTATTACGTGATAGGATACAGGAAAGAGGTTGTTAAAGGAAACGTTGATAACGCTTTTCCTGAAAAAACTGCTGGAGAGCGAGCGGAAATCCGTAAGGAATTTTACAGACGATTTTCAGAGTATCTGGTGGAAGCGCTTAAGGCGATAAGTATTTCCAAAAAAGAGTTGCTAAAACGGGTGAGTTATACAAATGTACCTGAAGTACAGCCTTATGCTGACGCTGGCCAATCTATTATTGTAATAGCCTCACATCAATTTAACTGGGAGTGGGCACTGTTGGCAGGTTGTTTGGAACTCCCATTTCCCGTAGATGCAGTTTATCAACAACTGAGTAATCCAGGTTATGATCAATTAATGTTGGAAACCAGAGGGAAGTTTGGTGGGCAACCTGTAGAGAAAAGCAAAGTACTGCGTACAATTCTCAAAAAAAAAGACCGACTTCGTGCGTTAGGGATAGTTGCCGATCAGTCCCCAAGGAAAAAATCCCCAAAATATTGGGCAACATTTTTGAATCAGGATACTGCGTTCTTTTTGGGGCCGGAGCAAATAGCGCGAGCCGTTAATTACCCGGCATACTTCTTTGCAGTAACGCGGGTTAAAAGAGGATGCTATAACGTAGAATTAAAACCGCTGGTACAACCACCGTATGGAAAGGATGATCACTCACTTTTGGAAAGTTACGTGGAGGCAACGGAAGAGCTGGTCAGGGCTGACCCAGCCGGATATTTATGGTCTCATAAAAGGTGGAAGCTGAAACGTGAAGACTTCGATTAGGTCAATATTGATTCAATATCGTCCTTTGAAAGACTTTTTACAAAGCTTTCTTCAGTAGTAATCAGATTTTGCGCCAGGTTTCGCTTGTGCTTCTGTAGCTCCAGTATTTTTTCTTCTACTGTACTTTTACTTATGAACTTATATGTAAATACTTGGTTTTCCTGCCCGATCCTATGTGCTCTATCGACAGCTTGGGCTTCAATTGCCGGGTTCCACCAAGGGTCAAGTATGAATACATAATCGGCCTTGGTGAGATTCAACCCTACACCACCTGCCTTTAGCGAAATTAGGAATACACGGATATTAGGATCATTTTGAAAACGCTCCACTTGGCCTTTACGGTCTTTTGTAGATCCATCAAGATAGGCGAAATCAATATCCATGTCTTTTAAATGATCTTTTACAATAGACAAGTGTTTCACAAACTGACTGAAAATCAATACATTATGACCTTCGCTTATAGCGTTGTCCAGCATTGAAATCAAGTCCCAAAGTTTACCAGAGGCACCTTCATAATCTTGATCAACCATTTTAGGATGATTGGCAATTTGTCGCAGCTTGGTGAGCCCCTGAAGTAATATAAGTTGCGATTTATTCAGACCTTTAGCCTCGATATTTTCAAGAATTTTGTCCCTGTAGAAGGACTTAACTTTTTCGTATTCTGCCTCCTGATCTGGCAGCATGCTACAATATTGAATATTTTCAACCTTGTCAGGCAATTCTGTGGCCACCTGAGATTTATTTCTGCGAAGGATGAAAGGCTTTATAATGGAGTAGAGTTTTTGCATTTTGGCCTGGTCACCCTGCTTTTCAATGGGGGTCAGGAATTCATTTTTGAAAAGCTTTTGATTACCTAACAGGCCAGGGTTTATAAAACTTATTTGAGACCATAAATCCATCGTGCTGTTTTCCAGTGGTGTACCGGTAAGGATCAAACGATTTCGCGTATTTAAGTCTTTCACAGCCTTTGCGATATTCGATGTCGGGTTCTTTATGGCCTGGGATTCATCAAGAATTACATAGTTAAAATAATATTCACAGAGAATGTCTACATCTAGCCTTACAATGCCATATGAAGTAAGAATGATATCATATTTGGCAAACTTCCTGGGATCTTTATCACGGTTCGTGCCAGTATAGGTAAAGACCTTGAGCTTAGGTGTAAACCGCTTAGCTTCCATTTCCCAGTTGTAAATTAGAGAGGTGGGCATCACTAATAAGGAAGCTCCTTCAGAGCCGGCTTCTTTTTCAGCTTGCAGTAGTGCCAAGGTTTGCACAGTCTTACCTAAGCCCATGTCATCTGCCAGACAGCCGCCAAACTTGAATTTATTAAGGAAGCGAAGCCAGTCATAACCTGCTTTTTGATAGGGGCGAAGCGTACCTTTAAAATTCTTGGGAGTACCAAATTCTTCAATCCCTTCAAAGCCTCGAAGAGCCTCCAACTTACGACTCATGGTCACCTTAGCAAGGTTGCCATTTTCCAAATCTTTGACAAGGGCTAAATGGTGCTTTTGTAAACGTGGAGCGCCTTCTTCCGTTTCATCGGCAAAAGAAAATAGCTCTGCATACTCAACTAACCAGGATTCCGGAATAACTGCAATTTCACCGTTTGGAAGCTCAAATTCCAATTTCTTTTTGTTGATCATTTTCCTGAGCTCTTTAAAGCTCATTTCATAATTACCAAACATTATGATCGCATGAATATCGAACCAGTCAATATTTTCTTTTACCTCAATGCTTATCTTATACTCTCCAATAAAGTATTTCTTAGTGCCAACAGATTTCTGCTCCACCTCAATATTCCATTCTTCTAGCTTGCTTCTCATGGCATCCAACCAGCTAAAGGCCGTACTTTTGTTTAAAGTGGCCTTTGAGTTTTTTATTACCAGTTTGTTATCAGCAAGCAGTTTTAAAACCTCTTTTTCAACCGTAAGTCTTCGCTTTACGCGATGAAAGATATAGCTGCCCTCTTTTTTCTCGACAGATACGCTCACAGGATCAAGATGGTCGGCGCGAAACTTAAAAGGTCCATATTTAAACGCTAGCTCAAATACCATTTTACCCTCGGCCAATGCGACAACTTCTTTTTTCTCGAATAGTTCAGAGGTGTTATTAGCAGCCAACTCCGATATGGTAAGTATTGGTTTCGGCTCGTAGCGCTCGCTATTGATTTCAAAACCTTTTGCATACACATCGAATGATGCAATTAGTGGCGCCACGAACTTGTTGTAATAGGTCTCCTCTACATTCTTAGGTATTACAATAAACTTCTTGTTAAGAAAGGGAATAAGTTTTTTACCATCGATTTCCTTTTGGAAGGAATATAACTTGCCGGCATGTACCAGCCATGCAGGCTGCTTGCATACTATGAAAGCTCCTTTATATTGAAAATCTACTTTTTCACCGTTGTATTTGATAGTCGGGAAGTAATGAGTATTATCGGGGTTTCTTCTAAAGTGAAAAAGTACCGTAGCCTTATTCTCAAGGACCTCTATATGACGCCAGGCGGGTTCCCCGTCGTTGCCCATTTCAAAAAGCATTTTACCACGGAGTCTCTCAAGAATTTCAGCTCTTTTCCGTTCTAAGTAGAGATCAATTTCCTTTTGAAGCAGTTCATTACCTTTTACCTTGTCATAAACTTTCAGGAAAAATTCCTCCGGCTTAATTGGCTTCTTATAAAACCTCTTGATAACATATTCCTGCTGAGTTGTATCCATTATATCGATCAAATCAAAATCAGTTTGATCTAAACCATTGGCAAATTCAGGAGCGTTTTTTGACGATATATTTTGGTGTTGCAGCGTCAGCTTACCCTTTTCGTCAAGATGAATAACGAATGACTCAAACAAGTATCCCAAATACTCATGTTGATAAAGGGAGTAAATAATTTGAAAGGGCTGAGCTGCGGAAACTTTCATGATTTAAAAACAACAGAACATCTAAACTACATATTTTGGCACATTTACACGTAAACCTTAAGGTTACTTTTTACTAAAATAGTTCGTATGTATTTTAAGCGCCGGATTTGTACATTTTTTTAAAGGCTTACTTCCTATAAATACTTAATAGAATTGTACTTGGTTGCCATTTTTGCCGGTCGATAGGAAATAATTAATGTAATAAAAGTCAGACTTAGGGCAGTAACTAAGAAGTCGGTTATTTTCATTTTAACCGGGTAGTATTCCATCACTGAAGTTTCCATCCCTATAGATACAAGTCCGATGGTCTGCTGAAGCCAGCAGATCAACGCTCCAAGAAATAGCCCTATACTGGCTCCTCCAAGCGAAATAATAGCTCCTTCTCCTATAAATATCTTTTTGATAAGATTATCAGTAGCTCCCATACTGTAAAGTATTGATACGTCCTTACGTTTGTCTATCGCAAGCATGGTCAAGGCAAAAAATATGTTAATGGAACCTACCGCAAGGATCATTACAAAAGCCAGGAATACGAAGAACTTCTCAAGATTGAGTAGTTTGTATAAATCTGCGTGCTGTTCTCTGTTGTTGCGCACAATAAAGCTATCACCTAACATATTTTTCACTTTCCGCTGCACCTCGGCTATTTCATAACCATCTGCGATTTTGATCTCCAGAGCAGTTCTTCGACCGTTATACTTTAACAGCTTTTCAGCAAACTCAAGGGGTACGAAAATATAGTTTTCGTCATATTGCTTTTCAACTGCAAAGCTGCTACTTACCAGGATATTATTCCTTGAATAAAGTTTGCTAGGATCTAATGATCCGGATTTTACATTTTTTACGTGGTAGATCTGTAAGGGGTTTAAATCATCACCCGGAACGATGGATAGCATATATTGAACGCCTCTACCTACTATGGCATAGTTGATATCTCCCTTTTTTAGTTTTAATTCTCCGTTTATCCAGGCATGCTCTCCGAACCTTTCCTGGTCCAGAAAATTTTCGCTAACACCTTTCATGGTAACCACCATGTCAGACTGTCTGAACCGTACATAAGCATAGTCTTCGATCACTTCAGTCACTATATCTACTCCTTCAATCGCTGATATCGTTTTCTTAAGGTCATTATCATAAATAAAAGATTTTCCCTTTGCTACCTCTATCTTTATTTGAGGATCAAATGTACTGTAAAGGCTACTAATTAAGTCTCCAAGGCCATTAAAAACAGATAATACAATTACTAAGGATGCTGTACATAGCGCAACAATGAGCATGGAGATAATAGAAATAACGTTGATGAACGTCTTTTTCTTAGAAGACAGGAAGTATTTCTTCGCTATAAAAAATGAAAGGTTCAATACGAGTTAGCTTTCCTCACCTTCAATGTCTTCCTCAGGTACATCAAGATTATCTATAATTTGATCTATACGAGTTGCATTTTCCTCTACTTCATCCACGTAGAAAATCAGCTCCGGAATTATTCTAACCTGTTTTCCGATTAGGCGCCCCAATTCTCTTCTGATTTCACTCTTATGCCGATTTACCAAGTCCAACATGTGCTGCTTATCCTTGACCAGCAACATGGAAAGATAAATTTTCGCAACCCCAAGATCAGGACTCATTTTTACGTCCGCTATGGTTACGAATGTATTACTGAAAATACCCATTTTATCTTTTTGAATAATGGCGCTAAGATCGCGCTGAATTAATCTTGAAAATTTTTGCTGTCGTGTAGTTTCTGACATGTCGCAAATATCCGATTAATTTGGCTTTTTTTATATATTCGCCAGTGTACGCGATTGCAAGAACTAATCCATTTTCTTTTGCTATCATTTTTTCGTCTTAATGACCCTTACCGTCTTTTAGTAATATTCCTTCTGCTTTTGGCAGTTCGGTTACCCGCCCTACTCGGATCATATGAAACTTCTGTCCAGGAGCTTAATCTCATGCTTGTAGGAGAAAGGCTTGCAAGCGGTTTCGATATGTACTCCGACGTGTGGGAGACTACTTCTCCGATCTCGGCAGGGGTGTTTGGTATAGTAGACTTTCTATTTGGACGCTCTCAGACAGCCTATCTAATTATTGCATGGATTTTTGTTTGCATTCAGGTATTCTTTTTTAACCGGATGGTTCTAGCGAATAAAGTCTACAATGAGAATACCTATGTGCCTGGGCTAGTCTACGGTTTGGTGGCTTCTCTGCACAATGACTTCTTTACCCTTACACCTATGCTAATGGGTGTTACCTTTTTACTCCCGGCTCTTAACAACATTTTCAATCACATAGAGGTGCGGGCAAAGCATGATGAGCAAATACTTTACATAGGACTATATGTAGGAATGGCTTATCTGGTTTACCTACCCATGATAGTTTTCGGGCTGGCAGTACTGGTTGCATTCGTGTTTTTTACGGGTACGGTGACCAGGAGATATATTATGCTTTTCTACGGCCTGTTATTGCCCTTATTGGCAATATCTTTTTATTATCTTTTACTTAAAAGGTGGCAGGATTTCATGTATAGCGCCCTTCAACCGTTGTTTAGTGGCTATCAGCATTGGTACGTTTCGTATAAATTTCTACTTATTATGCTGGCTATACCTTTATTATTCTTAGTCATGTCCTTTTTTAAAATGGCTTCTAGTGGACGATTTAATAATTTTCAGGCTCGTCTTAACCAATCTATGTTCCTTTTTATGCTGTTTGCTCTAGGAGCTATATTTTTAAATGACGCCGGCACCCCCAACGCATATTTCCTACTTACTCCTTTTTTTAGTTACTTCTTATGTCATCTATTTTTGCTGATAAAACGGAAGTTTATTGCTGAAGTAAGCTTTTTGTTATTCATTTTGTCCGTGGCGCTTATCAATTACGGCAATTTTAAGATTTTAAGTAATCAGGATTATACAAACGAATATTACATCAATGAAGGTGAATACCTTCAGTATACTAACAAGAAGATAGTAGTCTTTGGAGAAAACAAGAGACCCTATAATCACGCCAGTGTGGCTACGCCATTTTTGAACTGGGAAATTTCTAAAGATGTGTTACAGCGTCCTGATTACTACGATAACCTGACTATCATCTTAAAAGGATTTAAACAAGACATGCCGGATATCATTATTGATGACAGTGGCGTTATGCCCTCTTTACAGGAAAGAGTAGTTCCTTTGAAAGAAAATTACAGGCTGAAGTCAGCAGGGATTTACGAGAGAATTAGCAACTGATCTTACTTACTCTCCGCTCATGACGTCCGCCTTCAAATTCGGTATCGAGAAATGTTTTCACTATTTCCTTGGCCAGCTCACTTTCTATAAACCGTGCAGGCAAGCATACAATATTAGCATTGTTATGTTGTCTTGCTAAGGCGGCTAATTCGGTGTTCCAACAGATCGCGGCACGTATACCGGCATGCTTGTTGGCAGTTATTGCTACACCATTGGCGCTGCCACAGATTAAAACTCCCAGATCAAACTCACCCTCCTCAACCGCTGAGGACACCGGATGCGCAAAATCAGGATAATCAACAGAATCTGAACTGTAGGCGCCGAAGTCTTTGACTTCTTTATCCATGTTCTCAAGAAGATCGATGATGATTCCCTTATACTCATAACCGGCATGATCGCCGCCAATTGCTATTTTCGTCATCATTTGTATTGTGCTTCTTCTTTTAATTCCTGTTTCCTTCTCTTCCTCAATACCCAACCGGATATCAATATACTAAATTGATAGAGGCCAAATAAAGGAAATGCAATTAATACTTGACTTAATGGATCTGGTGGTGTGAGCATAGCTCCCAAAACCAGTATAACTACAATGGCGTGCTTACGATAGGCCTTCATTAGGTTTGGCGTCACTATCCCCACTTTTGAGAGGAAGTAGACGACTATAGGCAGCTGAAATAGTAAACCACTACCAAGTACTAATGTACTTAACGTAGAGACATAGGAAGTGATATCAAACTCATTTTGAACAATGTCACTTACGTGGTATCCGGCCAGGAAATTTACGGCTAGGGGAGCCATAATGTAATAGCCGAACAAAACGCCCGTCATAAATAAAAAGGATACAGCAAGTACAGAGCCCCTGGAGGCCGAGCGTTCTTTAGAATAAAGACCTGGACTTATAAATCTCCAAAACTCCCAAAATATATATGGGAACGCTATAATAATACCGATTACAAAAGACGAAGTAATATGCATGGTGAACTGCCCCGTCATTTTTCTACTTTGGATCTTAAAATCCAATTCTGTTATGCACAGTGCCGAAGAATCAATGAGTTCTCCAACTTTACAAAGCATTTTAAACGTCCAAAAGTCTAATTTAGCAGGTCCAAAAATAATAACATTAAATATGTAGTCTACACTAATAAAAGCGGCTACGGAAAAGACCAGGACGGCAATAACCGATCGAATGAGATGCCACCGGAGTTCCTCCAGGTGGTCAAGAAACGACATTTCTTTTTCTTCCGGCTGATCCAGTTGTTTCACCTGGCTATTTATAAAGAGGGAATCCTGACATCCAGGAGTTGATTTCACTTTTAGCAGCTGCGATAGCTTCAGGATTATTATTTGCTAATAGCACCTCATCAATGAAGTCAACAATCTTTAACATATCATCTTCTTTCATGCCCCTGGTAGTTACGGCAGCCGTACCTACACGCCTACCGGAGGTTACAAATGGCGACTGATCGTCAAATGGGACCATGTTTTTATTGATAGTTATATCTGCTTTGATCAATGTATTCTCAGCCAGCTTTCCTGTGAGTCCTTTTGAACGAAGATCAATAAGCATCATATGGTTGTCCGTACCCTCGGAAATGACTCTATAGCCTTTGTCAACAAAAGCCTTTGCCATGGTTTTGGCATTTTTTACTACTTGTACTGCGTAAGACATGAAATCGTCGCTCAAAGCTTCTTGAAATGCTACTGCCTTGGCAGCTATTACATGTTCTAAGGGGCCTCCTTGTGTTCCGGGAAATACACCAGAATCAAGTAAGGCTGAAATTTTCCTGATTTCTCCCTTTGGTGTTTTTAAACCCCATGGATTATCAAAATTTTCTCCTACCATAATTAAGCCTCCACGAGGTCCTCTTAAGGTTTTGTGTGTGGTAGTAGTAACAATATGACAGTGCTCAAGTGGATCGTTTAGTAGACCCCTGGCAATCAGACCGGAGGGATGAGAAATGTCGGCCAATAAAAGCGCCCCGATTTCATCGGCGGTTTCTCTGAGACTGGCGTAATCCCAATCACGACTATAGGCTGACGCTCCACAAATGATAAGTTTCGGCTTTTCTTTCCTTGCCGTATCAGCTACCTTCTCCCAATCTATCAATCCTGAATCTTTTTCAACGCCATAAAAATGAGGGTTATATAACTTACCGGAAAAATTTACTGAGGAACCATGGGTTAAGTGTCCGCCGTGAGCGAGATCAAAACCGAGGATTTTATCCCCTTTATTAAGGATTGCCAGCATTACAGCTGCGTTGGCCTGAGCGCCTGAATGTGGTTGTACATTTGCCCAGTTGGCTCCAAAAAGCTTCTTAACTCTCTTGATAGCGAGATTCTCTATTTCGTCTACAACTTCACATCCGCCATAGTAACGTTTCCCTGGCAGACCTTCGGCGTACTTGTTGGTGAGGACTGAGCCCATGGCTTCCATGACCTGTGGTGAAGCAAAGTTTTCGGATGCTATAAGTTCAATGCCCGTCTCCTGACGATGCTTTTCTTTATTAATTAGATCAAATACTTCATTATCTCGCTGCATAGTGGTTGAAGAATAGTCGAAAATTTTAAAGCGGCAAAAGTAGTGTAAGCCTTAGAGATTACCAATATTGGCGATAGCGGTATTTAATAATTAGATTTGGAGCAAAATAATAGACATGCGATACTTAAAAATAGTGCTTATTGTATTTCTCTTACCGGCAATTATAGGCTGTGAGGAATTAACCGGTGAAAGGGGAAATGGTGTTGTAATCACTAAGAATTTTGACATTGACGATTTTAATAAGATCAGTGTTGAAGGGAATTTTGCTATCCGACTTGAAAAAAGCAATAATCCTGGTGTAACCATAACAACGGATGAAAACTTGATGGATTTCATTTCAGTTGAAAGCTATGGCGGTAAAGTCAGCCTGATTTCAGAGAGAAATCTCATAAGTGAAGATGGGGTAAATGTGGTGGTCAGCTATTCAGAGTTAGGATCAATTTCGGTTGGCGGAGCGGCTATTCTAACATCAGATCAAACCATAGAGGAAGACTACCTTGACTTGGACATGTCTGGTGCCGGGGCCGTAGAACTAGATCTTAATATGAAAGCCCTTGAAATTAATATTTCAGGAGCAGGCGCCATGGAACTAACCGGTCAGGTAGTAGAGCAGCGGATTAGAATGGATGGAGCGGGAGGATTGGACGCTGAAAATCTGGTAAGTGAAAAATGTGAAATTGAAATCAGCGGTGTAGGTGGTGCAGCTA
The DNA here is from genome assembly GCA_937899105.1 of uncultured Flammeovirgaceae bacterium. Taxonomy (GTDB): domain Bacteria; phylum Bacteroidota; class Bacteroidia; order Cytophagales; family Cyclobacteriaceae; genus Fulvivirga. Next base: position 16,312 of record CALBPF010000275.1, read on the forward strand.
TTCATGTTACAGATCGCCTTAGAGCTTCTGTAAGTGGGGTAGGAGGTATTACGTATAGAGGTAACCCATTTGATGTCCAAAAAGATGTTTCCGGAATAGGCACTATCCAGCCTGAAGATTAATCCTGTCTTAACTTGTTAAGATAGAGTTGAATAGTGTTTTCAAGTCCAAGGTAAATAGCATCGCATATCAGAGCATGACCTATAGATACCTCAACGGTTTCGGGGATTTCAGAAATGAAGTAGCGAAGGTTTTCTAAATCAAGGTCGTGTCCGGCATTTATTCCCAAATCTAAAGAATTTGCCACCCGGGATGCCTGCTTATAACTGTGAACAGCCCTTGACGGGTTCTTGTGATAGTCTGATGCATATGATTCTGTGTACAATTCAATCCTGTTGGCGCCAATCTCAGCTGCACCCTGAACCATTTCATCAAGAGGATCACAGAAAATTGATGTCCTAATCTCATTTTTTTGGAGTTCACTTACTATTTCAGTTAGCTGTTCTTTATGTGTTATAGTATCCCAACCGGCATTTGAAGTTAATACGTCCGGACCGTCGGGCACTAGCGTAGCCTGAGCAGGCTTACTTCTTAGTACTAGCTCCATAAAACGCTCATCCGGATAACCTTCTACATTAAGCTCAGTGGTGACCACGTTGGTGAGTTCTAAAACATCGTCATATCGAATATGGCGTTCGTCAGGTCTCGGGTGCACCGTAATTCCTTGCGCGCCATATCTCTCACAGTCCTGCGCAGCCTTCACTACGTCAGGATTATTACCCCCTCTTGCATTTCTGAGTGTAGCAAACTTGTTAATATTGACGCTTAATATTGCCATTTGTGCTTACCTGGTTTAGCCTTATACTTATTATAAGCTGCCGCTGTTTTGAGTTTTGTAGGAACTCTACGATTTCTAACTTTGCCTTCGGTTCAAATTAACGACAAGTTTCTTAAAAGAAATATGATATGAGTCTCAAACAACAGATCGATCAAGATATTAAAAGTGCCATGCTAGCCAAGAAAAAAGATGAATTAACAGCTTTGAGGGCAATTAAATCTGCAATTTTACTTGCTGAAACTGAGAAAGGCGCCGGTAATGATTTATCAAAAGAAGCGGAAATAAAATTACTCACCAAGGCAGCCAAACAGCGAAATGAGTCGGCAGAATTGTATGCACAAAAAGGTCGGGATGATTTATCTTCTAAAGAGCGGTTTGAGTTTGAGATAATTTCTAAATACTTACCTGAACAGTTGTCAGACGACGAGCTTAAAAGTGAGATATCAACTGTAATATCAGAAATAGGCGCTAGTGGCATGCAAGATATGGGTAAAGTAATGGGCGCTGCCACAAAGAGGCTTGCCGGAAAAGCTGATGGTAAAAAGATATCCGAAATGGTAAAATCAATTCTTAGCGGGAGTTGAGTGTTTTTGATGTCGTAATAATTGGCTTATTGGTCTTTGGTGCATTCAAAGGCTACAGAAAAGGTTTTCTGCTAGAAGCAGTAGCTATTCTAACTTATGTTCTCGCCATTATCAGAAGGTATAGTCTCTTACAATACAGCATGTCAGAATAAGAATAGCAATACGAAAT
>CALBPF010000276.1 GCA_937899105.1 uncultured Flammeovirgaceae bacterium
ATCTTTCGACGCATTATTATCTATATTTGATTTGGAACAACTAAGCCAAATTATAATGTCTGAAAAACCTGATAAGCGCATTTATACGTTGCCTACAAATGCAGAGAAGTTTGACCTGTTAGCACAAAAAAATGCTGAGGCTCTCTTAGGAGGGGGTGAGAAAAGAATAGAATCGCAACATAAAAAAGGCAAGTTGACAGCCAGGGAACGAATACAACTGCTCATGGATGACGGCAGTTTCGAAGAGGTGGGAAAATTCGTTATGCACCGATGCAAGGATTTCGGACTTGAAAAAGAATACTACCTGGGCGATGGTGTGGTAACAGGATATGGAACAGTTAACGGTCAACTTGTTTACGTTTTTTCACAGGATTTTACAGTATTCGGAGGCTCGCTTTCTGAAACGCATGCAGAGAAAATAGTTAAAATAATGGACCTGGCCATGAAGAATGGCGCTCCCGTCATTGGGCTAAATGACTCCGGGGGAGCGCGGATACAAGAAGGTGTTGTATCCCTGGGCGGTTATGCAGACATATTTTACAGAAATACGCTGGCATCAGGCGTAGTACCCCAGATATCGGCAGTAATGGGGCCATGTGCAGGCGGCGCCGTTTACTCTCCGGCTATTACAGATTTCATTTTGATGGTTGAAAGCACTTCGTATATGTTTGTAACAGGACCGAACGTGGTTAAGACTGTAACCCAGGAAGATGTTACGGCGGAAGAGCTTGGTGGAGCAAGTACGCACAGTACAAAAAGCGGTGTTACGCATTTTTCCTGTGCAAATGAGGTAGAATGTATTAACAATATTAAGCGGCTACTTAGCTATATGCCTCAAAACTGCGAGGACAACGCCCCTGTATATGAATATGAAAACAGTGGCGATGAGGTAGTAAAGGCTCTGAACGACATGGTTCCGGATAATCCTAACCAGCCGTATGATATACGAGATGTAGTCGAAGGTATCGTAGACAAGGATAGTTTTATGGAAGTACATAAGGACTTTGCCGATAACATGGTGGTAGGGTTTGCACGACTTGCGGGCCGCAGTATTGGCGTGGTAGGAAACCAGCCGGCTTCTCTAGCAGGTGTACTGGATATTGATGCCAGTACCAAGGGCGCCAGGTTTGTCCGGTTTTGCGACTGTTTCAACATTCCCTTACTCGTACTAGAGGATGTACCGGGTTTTCTCCCTGGTACGGATCAGGAATGGAATGGTATTATAACCAATGGAGCGAAGTTACTTTATGCTTTTAGCGAGGCTACAGTTCCCAGGGTTACGGTAATAACTCGTAAGGCATATGGTGGAGCTTATGATGTAATGAATTCCAAGCACATCGGAGCGGATATCAACTATGCATGGCCTATGGCCGAAATAGCGGTTATGGGAGCGAAAGGAGCGGCAGAGATTATTTTTAAACGTGAAATTGCAGCTTCCGATGATCAGGAGGCGAAGCTGCAGGAGAAAGTAGATGACTACACCAGTAAGTTTGCTAATCCTTACCGAGCCGCACACCGTGGCTACGTAGATGAAGTCATACTTCCCGAGAATACTCGAAAAAAGCTAATTAGAGCATTCAAAATGCTTGAAAATAAAGTTGATAAATTGCCAAGAAAAAAGCACGGCAACATTCCTTTATAAGTACTGATGCCGAATAAAGCAGCGATTATTACCGCAGCCGGCAAAGGTATGGGCCTGGCGTGCGCCAGAGAATTATATACCCGGGGTTATAAGTTGGGCCTTTTGGCGCGTAGTGAAAGTATAAATGAAGTAGCAAAAGAACTCTCTGCTATAGCTGTTCAAGGGTCCGTTACCAGTAAAGAAGACCTCAAAAGGCTTGTGGATGCAATGATGGGCGCCCACGGAAGGATAGATGTAGTAGTGAATAATACGGGCCATCCTGCTAAAGGTGAATTGTTGGATCTGTCTGAGGAGGACTGGCATAAAGGTTTGGATTTGGTCTTAATGAACGTAATTAAACTTGCCAAGTTGGTCACACCAATAATGCAAAAACAACGGTCCGGTGCTATAGTTAATATCTCCACATTTGCCGCTTTCGAGCCTTCATTGTCATTTCCAATAAGTTCAGCCCTAAGAGCCGCACTCGGCGGGTTTACTAAAATGTTCGCAGACAGATATGCAGCCGATGGTATTCGAATGAATAATGTGTTACCTGGCTTCATTGATAGTTATGAGATAAACGAACAAATAAAAAAAACTATACCTATGCACCGGTCCGGCACGGTGCAGGAGATCGCCCAAACCGTTGCTTTTCTGAGTTCACAGGAAGCATCTTACATAACGGGCCAAAACATTAAGGTAGATGGAGGCCTTACAAGATCAGTTTAAAAGTAATTTATGGATAAGGCAAGTAAACAATTTTTAAAGCGATATTTAAACAATGCATCACCCACCGGTTTTGAGCAGTCGGGTCAGGAAATCTGGCTCGAATACCTAAAACCTTTCATTGATGAGTATATAACTGATACCTACGGTACCGTTGTAGGCGTCATAAACCCAAAGGCCGATTACAAGGTGGTTATAGAGGCGCATGCAGATGAGATCTCATGGTTCGTCAACTATATTACAGACAGTGGCTATATCTATGTGAGACGAAATGGAGGCTCTGATCATCAGATAGCTCCGTCTAAAAGAGTGAATATTCACACAAAAAAAGGTGTTAGAAAAGGTGTGTTCGGGTGGCCTGCCATTCATGTTCGTAACGGTAAATCCGAAGCGGCGCCTTCATTGAAAAATATTTTTGTTGATGTAGGTTGCAGCTCCAACGAAGAGGTGGAAAAATTAGGTATTCATGTAGGATGTGTAATGACCTTTGATGATGAATTACTCGAACTGAATAAGGACTACCTTGTAGGTCGAGCTTTAGACAATCGAATAGGAGGATACATGATTGCTGAAGTGGCCAGAAGAATTTCTGAGGGTAAGGATAATTTACCTTTTGGATTATACATAGTTAACGCGGTTCAGGAAGAGATAGGCCTCCGAGGGGCTCAGATGATAGCTGAACGCATTAATCCTAATGTAGCCATAGTCACTGACGTTTGCCATGACACAACATCTCCTATGTATGACAAAATCGAAAGTGGACATCAGGCGGCAGGCAAAGGACCCGTACTCACCTACGCTCCGGCTGTTCATAATAACCTATTAAATATGATCGTCGATATTGCTGAAAAAGAAAAAATCCCCTTTCAACGTGCTGCGGCATCCAGAGCTACAGGTACAGACACTGATGCGTTTGCCTATTCAAATGCGGGGGTTGCGTCAGCCCTCATTTCTCTACCGTTAAAATATATGCATACAACGGTAGAAACCGTTCACAAAAATGATATTGAAAACGTAATACATTTAATAAAAAAATTTATTCTTCATCTTGAAAGTGGTCACGACTTTAGATATTTAACCTAGAAGATTTACTTTTACATCTGATTTTCAGGGGTTTAAATTTTTTAATATGAATAAAGTTAAATTTTTTCTTATCGGTGGTCTTTTGTCTCTGGCCACGTCCTTCGCCTGTGCTCAGGATCGGCCTGCACATGAACTGCATTCAATGATGATCTATAATTTCTTAAAATACATTGAATGGCCTGGAGCAAAAAATAGCGGTGATTTTTTAGTAGGTGTAATTGGTTCTGACGACGTATATAATACGCTAAACACCTGGTATGGTAATAAAACGCGTGGGAATAAGAATTTTATTATTAAAAAGGTATCAGCTACTGATGATCTGTCAGAATTTCAATTAGTATATATAGGAAAATCAGGAGCAGATGAATTTGAAGCTATTATTAGCAAAGTGGGTAACAAACCTATATTGACAGTAACCGCAAAAAACGGGTTCGGCAAAAAAGGGAGCTGTATAAATTTTAAAGTGGTAGACAATAGATTAAAATTTGAGTTAAACCAGGCTGCTGTAAAAAAGACCTCTCTAAAAACAAGTAGCCAACTCGCTGAGATGGCCATCATTATTTAACCATACTGGGAAAATTTTTCCCAGTATGGGAATTTATTTTTACGAAAACCTCTCTAATTTACATATCAGAGGGTTTTTTATTCTGGCAGAATTATTGATTTTGGACGGAAAAACCAACTAAAATGAAAAAACTACTTTTAACGACCAGCTTAGTAGTCGCTATGTCTGCGGGGCAGATATTTGGACAATCGTCCAGGCCTATACATGAAATTCACTCGATGATGTTATACAATTTCACTAAATACATTCAGTGGCCTGAGAGTTCGGGAGCATTTGTAATTGGAGTTGTTGGCGATGAAAATGTTTACCAGACTCTGAACAACTGGTACAATGGAAAACTGAAAGGTAACCGCAAATTCAAAATAGTAAGGTTCAGTAGTGCAGCTGAAGTTACTCAAACTGATATTCTTTATGTATCGAAAGGCATCAGCGGTAAATTTGACGAAATCAAAGCAAAGACTGATGCCCAAAGAACTTTAATCATTACAGATAAAGTAGGTCTTGGTAAAAAAGGAAGCAATATTAATTTTAAAATGGTAAATAACAGGCTAGCCTTCGAATTAAACGAAGCTTCTATTGAGGCGTCTGGTTTGAAAGTCTCTTCTCAATTAATGAATATGGCCATACTTATCTAACTACAAAAATTTGCTCAATTATACAAAGGTCAGTCCGTTCAGGGCTGACCTTTTCTTTTACCTAAGTGTTTTACTTATTTTTTAAAATACGCAGGCCTACTGAAAACGAACCTACTTTTTTGCCTCACTTTTGCACTCCAAACAAAAAAAATTAAGCAGTGAAAAATTCAATTCTAGCACTATTAATCAGTTCTGCATTAATGTCATTTTCGGAGGCGAATAGACCTGAGCATGAGTTGCACGCTATGATGGTCTATAATTTCATAAGGTACATAGAATGGCCGTCTTCGGGGCAAGAGTTTACTATTGGTGTTATTGGAGATGAGAGCGTGTTCAGTACCTTACATCAATGGTATGATGGTAAGCTAAAAGGAGGAAAGACATTCAGAGTAGTTATGTTTAACTCTGTTGCAGATGTTCAGAAATGTAATATCATATACATGGGTAATCAGTCGAAAGCGAAGTTGACATCTGTTACAAAAAAGCTTGAGGATCAGTCTACATTACTTATCACGAATAAACCCGGATATGGAAAGTTAGGCAGTGGCATTAATTTCACAACTGAAGGTAATAAGCTACGATTTGAGCTAAATCAGCAAGCTGTAAAAGCTGCCGGGCTGAAAGTGAGTAGTCAGCTCACAGCAATAGCTATACTACTTTAACAATATACAAGAACTCGAACTGAAAGTACCTAGGGAAATTGGGTATATGATGAGTCAACTGAAGATGAACGCTATGTTTACGGAATTGGTAGAACAGTCGATGAACATTATTTTGGTAACCAATCAAGACTTTTTGATTACCTATGTTAACCGAAGTGTTACTACGCTCGGATTAACAAAAGAAGAAGTTATAGGTGAAAGTATTTTTGACTTTATAGACCCATCTGAAGAGGGAGTACTTCGAGATTTTTTAACATCGCGCCTTACAAACGCCAAAAACCCCGGATTCATGGAAGTGTGTATTCCCTGTAAGAATAAAAAAGCGATGCATTTTGACGTTTCGTTTATGGATCTTTTTGATGATCCATTAGTCAAGGGTTTAGCCATTACACTTCATGATGTAACCAAGCGGAAGAAAATAGAAGAACAACTGATAAAAGCTAATAATGAGCTTGACCATTTCATGTACAGAACGTCGCACGATTTACGCGCTCCACTACTGTCCTCATTAGGGTTGATAGACCTGGCTCAACGCGATCCGGATTCCGATAAAGATAATTATCTGCGCATGATAGAAATGAATATGAAGAAGCTTGATGCCTTCATCGAAGACATCAATAGCTTTTATCGCAATGAAAGGCTTGTTGTTGGCAGGGAGATTATAGACCTTAAGCGATCAATAAATGAAGAGCTTAATAAACTAGGTATGCTCTATGATACTAATCCGATTAGTATTAACCTCAGAGTCAATCGTATTTCTGATTTTTACTCCGATAAAGTTCGCATAAAAACAGTTTTGAATAATATTATTTCCAACGCCATCAAATATTCAGATAAAGGTAAAAATTACCAAACTATAGATATTGATGTGCAGGTGCTGCCTGACCGCTGCCAAATTACAATAGAAGATAATGGCATCGGCATCAAAGATGAATACCTTAATAAGATATATCAAATATTCTACAGAGCTGATGAGAATGCCAAGGGTTCAGGGTTGGGGCTCTACATAGTAAAAAACATCATTGATAGATTAGGTGGTGAAATTAAGGTTAACTCTGAACATGGAAAGGGCAGCTGTTTTACCATTATCTTACCTAATCTTGTGAATAACGATATCACAAGCCAGGAGCTTATCATGGGCTAGCAACATTACATCAGCAATGCCTAACTTTAATCTGTGGATTCTGTCCTTCAAATTAAAGATCAAATGGGGAGAACTTTATCTCTCGCAAACTCTCCCCAAAGGATTGTTTCACTTGTGCCTTCTCAAACAGAGCTTCTATTTTATCTAGGCCAGGGGCAAAGAGTGGTTGGCGTCACAAAGTTTTGTGAGCGCCCCATTGAAGCCAAGAGCGAAAAGACGGTAGTAGGAGGCACAAAAAAGGTTCACTTTGATAAGATAACCGCGCTGTCTCCTGATTTGATAATTGGGAATAAGGAGGAAAATACCAAAAAAGATATTCTCCGGTTAGAAAAACACTTTCCAATTTGGATGAGTGACATTCGCACTTTAGAAGATGCCTTGAAAATGGTGAGAGAATTCGGAAAGCTTTTTGAGGTTCAGGAAAAGGCGAATGCCCTTGTAACAAACATAGAGTTAGAATTCAATACTATCAAGAGAATATCAAATAAAAAGGCGCTCTATCTTATTTGGAAGGGTCCATATATGGTGGCTGGTTCTGAAACTTTTATAAATGACATGTTGGAAAAAGTAGGGTTTGAAAATGCTGCGTCTCATTTAAAGAGGTATCCGGAGCTTAGTATAGCTGAGATAAGAGTAATAGACCCAGATGTGATCTTGCTCTCTTCAGAGCCGTATCCGTTTAAGCCAAGCCATGTAGAAATTCTTCAGCAAGAACTTCCTAATGCTCAAGTTATCCTCGTAAATGGGGAATACTTTTCGTGGTATGGCTCACGTTTGGTAGAGGCTCCAAAATATTTTAGGAACTTAGATCTTAGCTAAAGAAAAGCCTGCCCTTTCATAATCTTTCCAATATCCTGGATATGACTTCTTGACTACACCAGGATTGTCAATTTCAACTTTGTTTAAAGTGGCAAGTGGTGCGAAAGCCATTGCCATTCTGTGGTCGTCATATGAATGGAATGAATACGTTCTCAAGGGTAAAAGACCGGGTAGAAGGCTCCAGTGGTCATCATGCTCAATCAGTTGGGCGTTTATTTTACCTAATTCATTTTGTAACGCCGCTATTCTATCTGTTTCTTTTATTTTCAGACTTTCAAGTCCTGTAAAATTTCCTACTATACCTTTGGCAGCGCAGATTACAGCCACGGTTTGAGCTAAATCAGGACAATCCTTGAAATCTATATTTACGGATGCTTTACTGGCGATCTTCGTAAGCTCCGCACCTGCGGACGTAAATGTAGTAGAAACGCCAAGCTCTTTCATTATATCCGCAATAACTCTATCCCCCTGAATGGAAGTTTCAGTTAAATCACTGAGAAGTAAATCCGTATGATCAGTGAGAGACGCAATGCTATACCAGTAACTTGCCGCAGACCAGTCGGGCTCTACCTGGTATTCCTTGGCTACATAGCTGCCAGGTGGCACCATAATTATAGATCCGTTCCAGTTGGCTTTTATTCCGAAGAATTCCATCACCCGTAAGGTCATGTTTATATAAGGACGGCTGCCGATGCTGCCTGTAAGCTCAAGGATTAGGCCGTGCTCCAACGTAGGCGCTATCATGAGCAGCGCCGATATATACTGGCTGCTTACATCTCCTCTTATTCTTATTCGATCTTTTATTTGACGCTTGAAACCGTTTATCTGTAGAGGAGGATAGCCTTCTTTTTCTTGGTAAGCAATAGATGCACCTAGTTTCTGTAAGGCTTCAACTAATATTTTAATGGGTCGTTCACACATCCGTTTGGTGCCTGTAAGAACTTTATTTTGACCAGTCACAGCCAAATAAGCGGTTAGAAACCGCATGGTCGTTCCGGCGTCAATAACATCCAAAACGCTGTCAGCGCTGGATAGAAGTCGATTCATGGTTTGTGTATCCCTTGCTTCAGATAAGTTACCTATCAACGCAGGAGCACCACTTAGCGCATTGACAATTAACGCTCTATTAGCTATGCTTTTAGAAGCAGGCAGATTTATGCTTGCACTGATAGGCGATGTATTTCTGTCAATAATAATTTTTGTCAATTTCAAATAATGTTTTGGTGGCGGTTACAACTTAATGGAGCAAAAAAACGTTATTTCTTTATATCAAGCCATAGATTGGTATGCTTTATGCTAGTCAAGTGGATAATTAAATAAAATATGACTAGAACAGGAAAATGGGGTCTTGCATTAGGAGTAGCAACTGGCGCTGTTTTAGCTCTAACTTTAAGTACTCGCCCTGGTAAAAAAAACAGAAGTGAGTCGATAAAAAAAGCGGCTAAAGCAGATATTAAAGCCACTCCGTTGTCTAATGATGACTCTGAAATTCACTACGTATAATTTGCGTAATAGCGCAAACTTGCTTTCGCTTCTTCGGAGGTGAGCTGTATGTCCCATCGGGCGCTTCCAATTCCATCAAGAAGCGCCGCTAATATCGTATTGCCCTCGTTCTTCTTGTCTTGCACCGCGTAAGAAACAACCTTTTCAATTTCGTCAGCTTCTATATCTATGCGATTAAATTTTGAATCGATGTATTCTTCAATCGCATCTTTTTCATATTCAGTAATCATTTTTTTTTGATAGCTCAGTTGAGTTTCAGCTATCATTCCCAGCGCCACCGCTTCACCATGCAGTATTCGTTTACCCATGAGCATACGATAGCTTTCCACTGCATGGCCTATGGTGTGACCAAAATTTAATATTTTTCGCTTTCCGCTTTCAAATGGATCCTCTTCAACTACTCTCTTTTTGATTTCGATCGAGTGACGGATAGTATTAACCCAATTAATGTCGTTTAACTGTAATTTATTTAGTCTATTCCAATTGGCAACATCAGCAATTAGGTTGTGCTTAATCACCTCTGCAAACCCTGAAGTGAGTTCTTCTTTTGGCAGTGAATTTAAAAATACCGGATCAACAATTACCTGGTCTGGTTCACTGAATAAACCTATATGGTTTTTCAACCCCTCAAAGTCTATTCCTAACTTCCCTCCTATACTGGCGTCCACCTGTGCTAATAGGGTAGTGGGTAAATTAATAAATTGAAGACCACGCTTATAGGTACGTGCACAAAAACCGCCCATATCGCCTATAACACCACCACCAAGATTTATTAAAAGTCCTTTCCTGTCAAAAGCATGGCTCGTCAATTTTTTCCAAATAGTAGAGCAGGTTTTAATAGTCTTAAACTCCTCGCCGCTATTGATCTGAATGAGACTGTGAGACGGTAGTACGTTTTCTATTATAGGGTAACAATGAGTCAGAGTATTATCATCCACCAGAACAGCAACTTGGGTAAAGTTGACTTCTGATAACGTCTTTTGTAACTGCGCGTTCACATCTTCAGTTATCACGATCTTTTCAAGATTCATTTCTTCGTTTTATTAAAGATTTCAGTTTGTCGCTTAATAGAATCTGCATGGATCAAGGTATAAATATCTTCTATAAAGTCATCACTTAGGCCTACATCTTGGCTCCACTTTTTTCTTGTTCTTAAAATTTCATTCCATCTCTCAATCTGAAGAATGGCCACATTATTTTGCTCTTTATAGTCTCCAATCTCTTCTATTAGTTTCATCCTCGAGGTGAGGTTTTCAATAATGTCATGATCAATACTATCTATCTTATTTCTTAGCTCATCCAGTTTGCTTTGGAAGAATACATCATCAATACGGTTATTTCTAATTTGAAGATTCGTGACAATATCTTTCAGTTGACCTGGAGTAACCTGCTGTTTTGGGTCGCTTAGGGCTTTAGGCGGATTTGGATGGGTTTCAATCATCAAACCGTCGTACCTTAAGTCAAGAGCCTTTTGGCTGATGTCAAATATCATTGAGCGATCCCCCCCAATATGACTTGGGTCGCAAATAAGAGGAATGTGGGGCAAAGATCTTTTTAGCTCTATAGCAATTTGCCAAAGCGGCTGGTTTCTGTATTCTGTTTTTTTGAAGGCGCTGAAGCCCCGATGAATAGCGCCAACTTTGGAGAGTCCCACGTTGGCAAGCCGCTCAATACCCCCCATCCAAAGGTCCGGATCCGGATTTATTGGATTTTTAATTAGAACGGGAATATCAGAGTCCTGTAAAGCTTCTGCTATTTCCTGGACGGAGAAAGGATTCACGGAAGTTCGCGCTCCTATCCAAACAATGTCAATACCGTTCTTAAGTGCCAGGTCCACATGTTTAGAGCTAGCCACTTCAATGGCAAATTGAACGTCTATCTCTTGCTTTATTTCCTGAATCCAGGAAAGAGCTTCTTTTCCCACGCCTTCAAAATTGTTAGGGCGTGTTCTAGGTTTCCATATGCCTGCCCTTACCGTGGTAATGCCTAGGTCATGAACGGCAAGTACTGTTTCGCGAAGCTGTTCAAAAGATTCAGCGCTACAAGGACCGGCAATAAGCCAAGGTTTATGTTCGTCTTTTCTCCACATTTCTTTCATCAACACAACTTAGGATAGCTTCCCAACCACTTAATTTGATCCTCGTTCACTTCTAGTACTTTTTGTATTTTAGGATCGTCTATGTGGCCATCAAATTCAATAAAAAACCAATATTTGAATTTTTTTCCATCCTTCGCCGGATAACTTTCGATCTTGGTGAAGTTGACGCCTGCCTCATGAAACTTGTGTAAGAAGGTAACTAAACTACCTGGCTTATCTGAGATGCGAGCTAATATCGTTGTCTTATCGCTTTCGCTGATCATGTTTTTGTATTCACTGCTAATAATCAGGAAGCGAGTATAATTATCTGCACTATCTTGGATATTCTCAAAAAGAATAGGAAGGTTATACATCTTAGCGGCAATATGAGAGCATATAGAAGCAGAGCTCTTGGTTTGCGAAGCCAGTTGAGCCGCCCTTGAGGTAGATTCCACCGGTATCATCACGGCGTTATTACTGATATACTCTTTTAAAAACTTAGCGCATTGGCGAAAAGCAATGTCTTTTGAATATATATGGGTGATTTCACCGATATTCTCATTTAGCGAGGCAAATGAGAAATGAATAGGCATAGGTATCTCCGCTACAATGTTGATGGTGGTAGAACTGAGCTGGCTCATAGTTTCACCAACTATCCCCTGTTGATTGTTTTCAATGGGAACAACACCATATTTAACCCTATCAGAGGTTACTGCCTCAAAAACAGATTGAATATTTTTGAGTGGAAGGTATTCACTCATAGCGCCGAACCTTTCCTCTGCTGCCTGGTGTGTAAAACTTCCTTCAGGGCCCAGGTATGCTACTTTTTCCGGTAGTTCGATATTCCTGCTTACCGCAAAAATTTCCAAAAAAATAGCCTCTATAGCCTGTTGGTTGAGTTTGCCGGTATTGATTTGTGATAATCGCTGAATAATCGCCTTTTCTCGCTCGGGGCGGTAGATGGATGAGTTAGAATTTTTCTTGACTTTGCCTACTTCTTTCACTAAATCCATACGTTGATTCAATAGTTCCAGAAGTTTTTGGTCTATATCATCAATATCACTACGAATTTTATCAAGTATTTCAGCCTCTTTCATGCTCAGCTAAAGATATTTATAAATAAAACAAAAGCTTCCATAAAGGGTTAATTTATATCTTTAGGCCAATTTTTTGAGCATATATGCAGTTAAAGTCTAATGTATCATTTGACGATACTTCTATAGCTTTTCAGGCAAAATCTGATAAAGCCCTTAGAAAAGCCAATTTATTGTTTTCAGTAGTCAACAGTCCACTTGTGAGCCGCTTGGCTACCGGGTCTGTAAAGCTAGGCTTGATGTTGAGGCTACCCTTAAAATCCATTATTAAAAATACGGTATTCGAGCATTTTTGCGGAGGAGAAACTATCGAAGAGAGCGCCCTTACTATTGTTGAATTAGGTAAGTACAATATTGGTACTATTCTGGACTATTCAGTGGAGGGTGAAGATAATGAGAAGAGTTTCGATTTTACTTGTGATGAGATTATTCGGAACATAGAGGAAGCCGCTGTAAATGATCATGTCCCATTCTCGGTATTCAAAATGACAGGTATTGCCAGTACACACTTGCTAAAAAGGGTTCAGGAGGGAGGTGCTTTGTCAGATGCTGAGCATCAGGCTTTTTCCAGAGTGAAGGAAAGGATGGATCAAATTTGTTCCAGGGCCTATGAAAAGAACGTGCCGCTGCTTGTGGATGCCGAGGAAAGCTGGATTCAGGATACTATCGATCAGCTCGCCTACAGCATGATGAAGCGGTTTAACAAAGAAAAGGCGATTGTCTATAACACTTACCAAATGTATCGTTCGGATATGCTGTCGAATTTGAAAAAGGCTTTTCATTACGCGGCTATGGATAACTATTATCTTGGAGCGAAACTGGTTAGAGGCGCTTACATGGAAAAAGAAAGGGAAAGAGCGGAAAAGAAGGTGTACCCTAGTCCTATTCATCCTACAAAAAAGGATACAGATGACGCGTACAACAACGGTCTGGCCTATTGCGTGGATAATAAGCAAAGAGTATACCTGATCAACGGTTCGCATAACGAGTATAGCAATTACTACCTCGCATTGTTAATGGAAAAATACAACCTCGCCAATGATGACCCCAGAATGTGGTTTGCTCAATTATATGGAATGAGCGAGAATATTTCGTTCAACCTGGCAAAAGCAGGTTACAACGTAGCTAAGTATGTACCTTATGGGCCGGTGAAAGCCGTGATGCCGTACCTGTTTCGTAGGGCAGATGAAAATACCTCTGTTGCAGGACAGAGCAGCCGAGAATTAACCCTAATTCGTAAGGAGTTAAAGGAAAGAAAAATGCGCCGTTAGCTTATTCGTTGAGAATAACAAATTCAACCCTTCGATTAATTTCGCGTCCTTCTTCAGTGGTGTTTTCGGCTTTAGGTACAGTTTCCCCGAAGCCCAATGAGAGAAGCCTTTTTGAATCAATTCCCTTTTGAACCAAATAATCTTTTACAGCGAGGGCTCTTTTCTCAGAAAGTACTTGATTATAATTCTCAGCGCCAATTGAGCAAGTATGACCATCTAACTGTATTTCTACTTTTTGATTCTTAGCCATGAATTTAAATACTCTATCCAGCTGTGGGAATGATTCAGGCTTCAACTTTGCTTTATCAAACTCAAAGTATATATGGCTAAGTGGCACTCTAATCCCTTTTTCAATGGGAATCAGATTTAGATCATAGTCTAGAGTGTCGCTTTCGTACGCAGGGTTTAGGTCGATAATATGACTGTCAACAGATAAAAAATCATCAGCCTCAGCTTTGATTTCATACACCCGTCCATTTGGAAGAACGATGCTAAAGCCCCCGGTACTATCCCCTAATTGACTAAAAACAACTTCACTGGTTTCATGATCTAACACCTTTAACTTTGCGAAGGGAACAAGTTCTAAATTTTGCTGGTTAATGACTTTCACATTGACCCTTACTACAGGTTCAGGTAGTTGATATATAGGTAACTGTAGATAATAAATATCAGCATCTTCTCCATCTCCCTTTGTGTAATAGGCGTATTTGTGATCAGTTGAGAGCACAAAGAACATGTCATCCAACTCAGAATTTATGGTTGGCCCAAGGTTTTCCGGCTCACTCCAATTCGTCCACGAATTATCAAGCCGTTTGGTGATATAAATGTCACTGCCACCGAACCCAAGGCGCCCTTTTGATGAGAAATACAGTGTTTTGCCGTCCTCTGCCAGGAAGGGGGCAAAGTCCTCATCAGAGGTATTGATTGTTTTACCAAGGTTTTTTGGAGTCGACCATTTGCCATTTTCCTTCAAAAAACTGACATAAAGATCTCTTCCACCATAGTTTACTCTTCTTTGAACTGACATAAGTAATACATCTTGATTTGGTCCTAAGAAGTAATTTGCGAATGGGCTGAAATTTTCGTCATTTTCAATGATTAGCGTTTTGGGCTCCGTAATACCACTATCAAGGTCATACGCTACCGAAACACCGGGTAACATTCTTTTTTTTCTATATCGGTTGCCCAGGAGCATGAGCTGTCCACCTTTTACCGCTGAGATTGAACTGATAAAGTTAGGCCCCTCATTGTTTAATTTGCTGCCTATATTACGAGCTTTTTGCCATTCGCCATTCTCATCCCTATTTGATACCCAAATATCTTCGAGGTCTTCAGAGCCACCTATATTATTTGGGTCCTGCACCCTGCTGAAATATAACGTTTTGTTATCTGCGCTGAGCAACGGTCTGAGATCCTTGTAAGGACTATTAATATTAGGGCCAAGCTTTCGCCCTAAGAGTCCTTTATAAATACCATCAGCTTCCGTAATATCAACTGATATAGGTTCTTTAGAATCGGAAATCGCTATCGCATCAATTCCACTATAACCCGGCACAGCTGAGCCATTTAATACAATTTTGGCGGCGACTACCTTATATGACGTTTTTTCGAAAAGAATATCCAAAAGCCTTGATTTAAGCGGAATAGGCCGTGGATTAAATTCATTGATTAGATATTCATTACCCTTCTGATCATACAGGTATACTTTCCATATGGCAGTGGCATTGAACGTTTCTAAAATAACAATTTGTTGGGCATGAATGGGTTCTTTAAATCCTACTTTAATAAAGTCAACTTTATTTGGACTTTTAGGTGTCCATGCACGTGAGTTTCCATTTGTTCCGGGATAGATATCTGGTGTACTTAGTACCTCTGTCGCCTTATAAGCGCTCCCTTCTATTTGCTTTAAATGAATAGGCGTTTTTCTTTCAGACGAAAACTCGATTACCTTGCTTGCCCAAAGCACTTTTTGTCCTTTTGCCGAAGTGCATAGTAATGCACATATTAATAAAAACCCTGCCCCTCTTACCATGTATAATTAATAACGAGATTTTGGCTCGCCCGCTTTTGATAGCCTTAGTGCAAGGAAGATTTCGTAGGTACCAATACTTCTGTCGTTGTATCTTAAACTTGAGGTATTCCAATCGTAGCTAAAGGCCATTTTGAAAAGTTTTGTTTCAAATTCTGTCAAAAAAATGAAGGAGTCATTGACTCTATACCAGGCGCCAATCCGGGCGATGACATGCTTCAGCTTTGCATCCTGAAAGGATGTGATTTTGTAACTTAGGTACGACCCTAAATTATTTTGAAATTGATCGTCCTGCATGGCGGTAAGAATATTGGCAGAAATGGTACTACGATGGCCTAAGTTGAAAATTAAGCTGCCATGAAATTTGTATAACAAAGGCAGTCTGCTCTGATCTTGAGTAATGAGAGACTCATTAGGATTGTTTAAATGGGATACCGATAAGCCGGCATTTATTGCGTTAATTATCGTTTTTTCTGTTTGTAGTGGTGTATGGAACCAATAGACTCCTGAGTTGATATCTAAGAAGGCCCTCCGTTCTAAATTAGTGAGTTCGGTGGGCGCTATCGACGCGTCGAAACCAATAAACGGATTGTATTGCTCCCCCCATCGTAATCCATCAGGGTCTATCCGCTTCATGATCATGCCTAGTTGTAAACCAAATGAAATTAAAGAGGTATATCGTTTATTTAACGGCAGGTTGTAAGAAAAAGTGCCATTCACTCCGGTGGTTCTGAAGTTGCCATTTTCACCAGCCTCATCGGTATATGCTGATAGGCCAATGCCACCTAAATGTCCTAGCGGTTTTGCATGCTTGTCTCTATAGTAAGGAAGAACCAGACTAAATTGATTTGTAACGTACGGAAAATTGAGATTTCTCCATTGAGCTCTATGAGTAAAGCTAACCGTTAGGTCTTGTTCTATTCCTGCCAGTGCCGGATTAAGATACAGTGTGGAATTAAAGAATTGTGAAAAAACGGCATCCTGTGCTTCAGAAGATTTAACTGTACCTATAAAACACCAAGCCAAAAGGGTTGTTTCAATCAATAATTTTCTCGCCATGGCCTATTTCACTAAGGTAATGGTACCCGTTTCTTCAAATGCGTCGCCGCTACTAAATTCTCCCCTTACAATGTATGTGAATACGTTATTCTCTTGATTAGAATTACTACTGCCACCGTTCCATCCGTTCACTTTTGCGTCTTGTAAATTACTAGTAGAATAAACTTCATTACCCCAGCGATTATAGATGCTGAAAGTGAAGTTTTGAGTCGATATGCTTTCTCCATAAACCCTAATCCTGTTATTCAATGGATTAGAGGAATTTGGATTGAAGACATTGGGTATAAACAGATTGGTGTTGGATTTTATACCAAAAACAGTCTGAGTTTTTACTTCACATCCGTTTTTTGTAACAACTAGTTGTACCTTGTTTTCACCGGTTTCTTCGAATATGAGGTTAGCAATTCTTCCTCTGGAGACTTGAGAGTCATTAAGGTACCATACATACTCATCTGCCTCCTCTTCTATGGCAGTAAAAACATATTCAAGGTTTTCCATTAGATCTTGCTGATCAAAGTCAATGGTAAATACGCCACTAATACTGATTATTTTAGTTATGGCTGTGAGCTGAATGGTTTCGCAGCCGTTTGATACATTTAGTGAAAATGTGATTTCTTCATCGTTACCTTCCGGAATATATCGTGTGGATTGGGTTCCATTGTCAGTAAACATTCCCGATCCAGTACTTGTCCATTCGTAGTTCAGGTTACCAATGATACTTGATTGAAGTAATATAGGATCGCCAATACAATAGGAGTCATTGACAATTATTTCACCAATCAGCGGCGGAACGAGAGTTACCTCAGCCGTTCCTTCGAAGGAACCTTGGCAAAGATCATTGTATGAAGCGCTTACCAATGAATATATGCCTGGATTATTCACTGATATATTTCGAGAGTTGGTGTTTATTCCTGCGATTTTATAGTTAGAAATCCCATCAGTATATACCAATGTCCACGGCAAGTCACCCGTCCAGGAAACTGATATACTGGTACTTTCACCTTTATTACAGATTATCCCTCCTCCCGAAAGTACTGCTTTGGCAGATGTCCCAATCACCTCTGCAGAACCGCTAACAATTCCTTGACAGTTTGCATCACTTATACTTACCAACTGATACGTACCAGGTTGAGCTATTGGAAAGTTAATGATGGATTCATCGGAGTTAATTTCATACTGAGCACTACCGTCAGTGTATATAACGCTCCAAGGAGCTATGCCGGTAAGAGCAAGGCTTAACTCACTTGTCTCTCCCTCGCAAATCGAACCACCACCGGATAAAACTGCGGTGGGCTTATCAAGGATGGATATATTGGCGGAGCCGCTGGCAGTTCCTTGACAGTTTGCGTCAGTTACGCTTACCAGCTGGTAGGTGCCGGGCTGATCGACAGGAATAATAGTGACCGTTTCATTCGCGTTAATTTCATATTGATTGCTTCCATCAGAGTAGATCACGGTCCATGGGGCCACGCCGGTAAGGTCAATGCTTAAGTCGGAGGCCTGTCCTTCGCATATTGAGGCATCACCGGATAAAACTGCGTTGGGCTTATCAAGGATGGAGATGTTAGCGGAGCCGCTGGCAGTTCCTTGACAGTTTGCGTCGGTTACGCTTACCAGCTGGTAGGTGCCGGGCTGATCGACAGGAATAATAGTGACCG
>CALBPF010000277.1 GCA_937899105.1 uncultured Flammeovirgaceae bacterium
GTTGTTGGTTTCTGATGAAATGTTCCAATGATAACAAAGGGATTTGGTGCTGTATTATGGTGTAGTTTGGTCGTCCCCAGGAATAAATGCAGATCCTTTGTTTTGGCAAAGTCATCGATATACTTCTTCCTAATATCCTCACAGGCTAACTCTTCGTTTCCGTTATGCCTTCTTAATGAGTTCCAATAAAGCTGCCCTATTTCCCAGTCTTCTATCATCATGGTACTTTCCGTGCCTTCATCATCTGCTAATTTATAAGAAAACTTATAAGGAAGCTTTTTTACTACTTCGAATTTCCCATCTCTTTCAGAACCAAATAAGTTCAGTTGATTCATTTGATCCAATTTCTTTTGACTCCATTCTCTATCCACTTTTTTAATTTCAAGTTTATGGATTTTGGTTGGTTTGAATACGGCTAAGGACGTTCCTATCTCTTTGTTTTTAGCTTCAGCAAAGAGTGTTTTTAGATTTGAATAGACCTTGTTGAGAACTATTTTTCTTCTTTCTTTCCAGTCATCTCCGTCAGGCTTTACCTTACCTATGATCTTAATTTTAGTATCATGACTCACCGGCCTATAACTCTCCTTTCTAAAATCACTTGTATTCTTCACAAGATCAATTTCAATCCATTGATATTTAGAATATTGTTCGTTATAGGATTTTTTTCTGAATTGAACTGGATAAATTCTGATCCAAGTATCATCTTCTCGAAATCCTGCGGTACAAACAAGTTCATCGTACTTCTCTGATATAGAGGGATAAGTTTTTACTGTTATCAAGACCTTTTCTCTTGGCATTACAAATTTCTTTGCTTGATATTCCAGGCGGGTAACCTTTTAAGCGCTTCTGCAACTCGACTTCTGTGGCACATACATGGTTCTTTCTCGAAACAAGTTATTGCAATTCTTTGATATTTATGAGTTAAGTCTAATATTTTCTTAAGTTGATCTTTATTTTCAATTAAGGTAGTTTTTTCGTAGTCATCGAAAAGTCTCCGATAATCATTCATCGTTTTAAGATCGGTTCTTTTTTCAGAATTAATCCCTAGCTCCGGAATATGAACGTAGCTGATCCCAATGCTTTCACATGCGTTCTTCAGTTGATTTTTAGAAAAACCGTATTTCATGCTCAACGGATTCTTCCTCACATCTCAGAGAAGTCTGACATCGTTGTTTATGAGTTTATTTAGGTATTTTTCTAATCTAATTCCCTCATAACGTATTGTAAAAAAAGCTAACTCTTCTAAACATCTTTTTTGTGATTCAACTTTGCCCATTTCTTTAGAATTGAGTAGCTCGTTAGCAATTTGACTGTTGATCGCAAAGAATGGATATTGCTGGTAGGTGTATTTTATGAGTTCCCTTTGGTTAAGCCCTTCTATTTCTTTGATGGTTTGTTTGATCGCTGCTTGGTCTTCGTTTCTCAAGCTTTGAAAATAATTTTCACTCTTCTCTAGAATCCATTCCGAGGTTTTTTTAGAAGTCTGATTCAGTATGAGCCCTTTTTTTGTAAGGGTATTTAAGTCTTGATTAGCTTGAAATGAGAAGCTCCCGAATTTGTATGGGACAAAGTCAAAAGATTTTTCTCTTTGCTTTCTAGTCACTAGAAAAAGAACTTTTTGCAATTTGGTGTGTGTGAGTACCCCATCAAAATTTTCTAGAATAGCGAACAGCAACTTTCTCCTATAGTACATTATGTAAAAGTAAAAATCCAGTACATATGATCCTGTTCTTTTTTCAATTATAACAAGGTTATCTCAACAGCAAAGTCATAAATAAATGCTAGCTTCACTCTGTTTTTGGTGGATTCCTAATGAGAGGAACCTTAAAATGGGAATTCGGTGAACCGCCGATTGGCGGTAAGCCCGGAGCTGTACCCGCAACTGTAAGTTCAAAAAAATCTGATGAATATTGCCACTGATCCGGATCATTTGGGTTGGGAAGGCATCAGAGACTGGACAAGCCAGGAGACCTGCCAAAAACTACCGATATCACGGCTTTCGGGAATAAAGGCTAATTGATACACCCTGCAAATCAAAAGCTGAGCTTCTACGGTTTTGGTTTGTTCTGTGTGCTATTTATTAATCTTTGAAAGTGGCGGTAGATAAAAGATTAAGATTATAGCCCAGGAATGAATATTGATTTAGTTGTCATAAGTCTGCAAGCGATCTTTATCAGTCTGTATGGAGTGATTGGAACCATTCAACCTAAATCCTATGGAAAGAGACGCTGGGCAATGGTCTTACTAACTTATTTGGCATTAACTACTCTATATTTCTTTTTCCAGCATTATATAAAGGAAAACATTCATCTCATCCTTTTCTTTCTACTGTTTTTAGACTATCTCTTTCAATCGTTTTTCCTTTCTATGAAGTGGATGAGAGTTCTTTTGGTAAGTACGCTAGCATTTTTAAGCTATGGACTACTGTATTTCCAGGTGCAGATTATGCTTTTATGGCTAGTGGCACCATTGGTATTTGGCATTTCTTTTCTTTTAATAAAAAGGTATGAGGACTGGTTTATGAATGCTCAAACGTATTTTCTGAGCGCCGGAACTCTCCTGACCATTCTTTTTATGTTGGAACCCGTGTTTGTAAGTGTTCAGCAAAACCTGAAACCAATTCCCACGATACCTATTTCTTCAATCATTAATCAACAAAATTTCTTGCTTCTTGGAGTGCTATTGGTGTTAGCCCTTGGAGGCTTTTTTTGGAAAGAAAAATCAAGACTATAATCTTATGAATATTTTAGAATCAACCTTATTGGCAATTGCTAACCTGCTTTACTATCCTGTCATTGGGGGTGTTTTGTTTGTGTTGGCACATCAAGCCGTTTCGGTCGGCAAGTTTATGAGTGAGCTGAAGCAAAGGCGCAGCAAGAACTTTAAAAGGATAAACACATTCAAAAAGCTACATGAGGAATATTTCAAAATTCCGGCTTCTACCTATCAGGCCATAGAATTTGATTTGATCTATAAACTTCGTAAGTGGCAAGAAGCGTATATTAAATCACTAAGCGCCAGTCGATTGGTCATAAAAGCTGGGCCTACGTTGGGCCTGATGGGAACACTTATTCCGATGGGTACTGCTCTTTCTTCCTTGTCTCAAGGGGATCTGTTGATCATGTCGGCCAATATGGTAACCGCTTTCACTACCACCATTGTAGGTATGGCAGCAGGACTAACTGCATTCCTGATGAATTATAAGCAAACCGAATGGATGCAACGTGATCTACTTGAATGCGAGGCCTTATGTGAAAAAAGCATGGCAGAGTGGGAAGCAGCTGAGCAAGGTGCAGAAAAGTTGATTAACAGTTAGAGGCACAAGGTTATGAGTATACTCAGAAAAAACTTTTTGATGGATGAAAGATTAGCTTCAGAAGCTGATCCCATGAACAGTATGGTAAATCTCTTTGATGTGAGCATTGTGTTCATCGTGGCGCTGTTCTTTGCCTTGTTTATGGCATACAGTACGCTTGACTTGTTCAATCCCGATTCGGAATTGGTGATTACCAAAACATTGCCCAATGGCGAAATTCAAATCATTACCAAGAAGGGGAAAGAAGTTAAAATTGAAAAAGTCACGGAAACCACTGAGTCCGGGAGAGGAGTAAAGCTAGGTACGGCTTATAAGCTGGAAGATGGTCGGGTGATTTACATACCGGAAGAATAGTGGAATGATGAAGAGCTTAATTCCACTCATTTGTTTTACCCTTCCCATGTCCTTCCTTTGGGCTCAATCACCAAAGTCTGAGAAAGTCAACGTCTCCCTGATCCTGACCGATTCTTATCATCAATTGGGTGAAGCTACTACAAGGGATACTCAAACAGCCCTTGCTAACTACGGCGTTGAAGCGCAAGTGAATAGCTACTATCATGCAGATTTAGATCTAGTTACTTATGACGAACTGCGTGGCAATCAATTAGTATTTATCGATATGATCAATGCTGCGAAGGTGGAGAATGTCTTGCCACTTTTAAATAAGCTGGCCAGTCAGGGAGCAAGGGTTTTTGCGGTAGGCTCAAGTGAACCTTCAGGTCTCGAAGCGTACAGATATATTCAGCTGGATGCAAAGACCATAGAATTTTATGAGCAATCGGGGCGCGACAACTTGGTGAATATGATATTGGATCAATGCCAACGCTCGTTAGGTTTTGATATCCCTCGACAAGAGCCAAAAATTCTATCAGAGTTTGCTTTATGCAACATCGAAAACAAGAAGGTATATACTGATTTTGAATCGTATCGGCAGGAGTATGCTGCTTATATGAAAGACAATCCCTGGGTGGCAATCAACCTATGGCGCAGTGATTTTTTATCCGAGCAGTTGATTCATTTTAAAGAATATGCCGCTCAGTTTGAAGACAATGGTTTTAATGTCCTTTTCTATTATGGTTATCCTACGAAGGATGACTTACAGCCACTTTTCTATGACAAAAACAATGAACTTATACCTGAGGTAATCTTGGCTCAAGCTGCCTGGCTAGGAGCTAATCCGCGAGCCAATCGGGAGGCGTTCGAAACCCTTGGCATTCCCGTCATTAACATGATTCAGGTCAACCAAACGGCCGACGAGTGGATGGAAAATGATCAGGGGATTAAAATTTACAAGCGAACCAGTTCCTTAAATATCCCCGAACAGATGGGAATGGTACAGCCTATCGTCACTAGCAGCAAAGAACCCGCCAATGCAGAGGCAAAGTGGACTGAAAAGCGCTCTGTTTTGATCCAGGTACAGCGGTTGCTCAAGCGCGTGCAAAAATTTCATGTATTGCAGAATAAACCGAATGACGAAAAACAAATAGCCTTGATCTACTACAGCCACCCTCCGGGCAAGGAGCTCCTGGGAGCCAGCTATCTCAATGTAGTACCAAATAGCCTGCACTCCATCTTAGAGCGTTTAAAAAGTGAAGGGTATGATTTGGGCAACAGGTCGCTCACAGAAGAAGATATTTTCGATAAAGTTTCCAATTACGGTCTCAATATTGGCGAATGGGCGCCCAAAGAAATTGACAAGCTGGTAGCAAAAGGAAATGCAACGCTCGTTCCGATGGAACTGTACCTGAAATGGTATGCTAAGCTATCAACTCCGCTGAAAGAAGAGATCGAAGCACAATGGGGAAAGCCGGAGAACAGTTCCATCATGGTCTGGACGGATAAAGACAACAAGAAATATTTTGTGATTCCGTCGGTAAGGTATGGGAATGTGCTTCTTACGCCCCAACCCGTCCGAGGGTGGTCGCAAGATTTGGATGTGATGCACCACGATATTTCGGTTCCGCCCCATCACCAGTATATTGCTTTTTACCTCTACTTGCGGTACGGTTATGATGCGGACGCTGTCATTCATCTTGGCACGCACAGCACCTTAGAATGGTTGCCAGGAAAGGAGACGGGCCTGAGCCGGCATGATGCTTCTGAGGCACTGATTGGAGATTTGGTCAATGTCTATCCTTACATCGTCGATGACGTGGGGGAAGGGCTGCAAGCAAAGCGTCGTTCAGGTGCGATCATCATTGATCACATGACCCCGCCGTTTGATAAAATTGGTATCAATCCAGTATTGGATAGATTGGAGCAGCTTATTTCGGAACATGAGATTGCAGAAGCCAAGAGTACTGCATTGGCTACCGCCAAGTTCAATGAGATTTACAAGTATGCGCAGCAGTCCGGTATTTTAGCCGATTTGGAAATGGACACCATCGCAGATGATGAGGAGTTGCACTACATCGAGCACTACATTGAAGAAATACAAGAGCAGCACGCCCCATTAGGCCTGCATACGTTTGGAAAACTTCCCAAGCCCGAAGCTATCGAAAAGAATGTGGCGGCTATTGTCTCCCAAAAAAGTGGTCTTGATGAAAAGCAGCGGCAGGCATATGCCGAGGACATCAGGCAACGTATCATGGCGAGTGGAGAAGCAGAACTAGCGGCGCTTGTGGATGCCCTAAGCGGAAAATATATTCCGGCAAGCACCGGGAACGATCCACTTCGAAACCCGAATTCGCTTCCTACCGGTAAAAACTTCTATGCCTTCGATGCAGACTACCTTCCCTCTACAGAGGTGTACAAGACCGGTGAGCGATTGGCTAATGAGCTCATACAAACTTATAAGGAGGAACATAATGGGGCCTTTCTGGATAAAGTGACTTTCAATTTATGGTCTACTGAATGCATCCGTAATGAGGGCATCATGGAATCCAAAATTCTGAGCCTTTTGGGTGTAAAACCTATCTACGACGGGTACGGTAAAGT
>CALBPF010000278.1 GCA_937899105.1 uncultured Flammeovirgaceae bacterium
TCATCAAAACCCGGTTAAGCATGGTTTTTCTCAAAAAGCAGAAGACTGAATTTATAGCTCATACCAGTCGATAAGATCAACCAAACCTCCCTTGCTCTCCAGGGAAGAGGTGATCGAATGGTTTGGGAATATGGAGGAGTTTGTGGCTTTTCATGAAAGTAACACTGCCGAACTGCTAAAGGAGTGGGAATATTAACGAACCAGACCTACAAGGTTTTCAAAATCTTACAGGTCTATTATTAAACCCCTTCACCACCTCAAACACAGGCTTCGGCTTTCCTTTCTTATCGATTAGCCCGAAGTTTTTCTGAATGCCTTTGCGCCATAAGGCTTTGCCCACCACATTATCTGGGATTTGCTTGAAATCGTAAAGTGTCCAGAGATTGTAGGAAATGCCGGCGCTGTCAACAGTTTCAAATACCTGCTTCAAATAGGTAGCCTGATCTGCATCTGACTTTCTGAATGGATACCACCAGGCATTGAAGCTATGCTGTCCGGTTTCTTCCAATAAAACAGGTTTATCATAGGTCTGATTGAGGTAATTCTTTAATTTATCAGCCTCTTTGTAATAATGAAACGAATAGTAATCCACGGATTCGCCCAGCATCTCCATATATTCCGGAGAGCTCCAGCCAATGGTTACCAAATGTTTGGGGTCATAGGTTTTGATACGTTTAATCATGAAATTCAGCCACTCCTTCACTTCTGCCTTACCATGGTCTTCAAAATCCAGATCAGGTTCGTTTTTGATGTCCCAGGATAGAATGGCCGGATGATCTGCAAAGCGGGTGACAATAGCCTCCGCATGGCGGTCTGATAATGTCCACTGATCCACAGAATAGCCTAAAAAGAAATCAAACAAAGTAACAATCACTTTCAGGTTTTGTTGATCTGCCATCTCAAATAGGAAACCTAGTTTTTGCAGGTAGTCTTCTTTGACTTCAGCGCCGCCAAATTGTAGATAAGGTACGAAAACCCGGATCGTATTAAAGCCCGCCTCATGAATGAGTTTGAAGTCGCTTGTAAGTAAATCAGCGCTTAAATTAGGCCAGAACTCTTCCCAGGGGAATTCGGCAGGATAGTAGTTGATCCCTTTGCTAACCCATTTTTTACCGCTGTTAATAAACTGATTTTTCTTCGAAGATATAAAGTTGGTCAGAAAGTCCTGCTTTACTTTCCTTTTAGGCAAATCTATAGTAGACCTCGTTTTGTGCCGAACCCGCCAGAAGTTATCTTCTAAAAGTAACATGACATCAAACTGAGCCGAGTCATAGTAACCACTGGCAAATACCTCGTTTTCGTACAGCTGATGATAATTGATCTGGGTATCCTTAAGTACCACTAGCGTTCCGTCTTCTGCATACAGTTCAAGCTTCAGATCGTGACTGATGGTCGTATGGTGAATGGTCTGGTTCAACTCATGGAGAGAAGCGTTTATAAACTGAACTTTTTCTCGGCTTACTTTGGTATAGAAATCATTAATCCCTACCTCCTGACCTCGTGAAAGATACAGGTTATGATAATAGTAAGAAGCGAAATAGTCGTTCGAGATCTTTTTAAGCATATGCTTTTCCATCTCACGGCCCTCGTTGGTATGTGGTTGCCAATTAAATGCGGGCTGATAGAACTCCGTAATGTCTGGGTTTTCGCTGGTCGTAGTTAAACTTAAGTCTTCAGGAGTTTGAAAGTAAGCGATTAACCTTGAAGAAATAATGAAAAGGACAATAGATAACAGTACAAAAAGTCCTGTACTATACACCACATATAATCTTGAATGCTTCATCTTATTACTGCTGTTAAGATTGTTTTTTGGTCGCCACAATTGAGGATCAGGGTATATTCACAAGGCTCCAGGTCAAGACGTTCCAAGTCTAAATGGGCCATACCTCCTTTGGTAAATGCAATGACATTTTGCTGAAGGAAACCGTTTTGCATAATTTGTATTTCTACCGGTGTATGGTCTGCCACGAGTTGCTTATTAAACCCTTTGATAGGTCCTGCTTGGAGCTGATGATTTCCAATCATTTTCGCCTTATAACCTTGGATAGACTTCTTAAAAGTAACAAGCACAGGTGTGGATACTGAAAAGTTGTTAATACGAGCTTCTACCTTCCATGTTATTGGCTTGATTGGAGCGGGTAGATTGATGGAAGCGACACCTCTAATGATTTCTCCGTTGGCTTGTGTGATGATTCGATTGTTTTCATACACTGTAAAATGGACAAGCGTGCCATCGGAAATGAAATTGTTATACCGGTCTTTGATAGGCGAGGTATAGACTTCTGCGACCTGTTTACCATCGGCAAAATCATGGTCTCTTTCTTCAAAAAGATCAAAGGATTCTGGGAAGTTAGGATAAAGAGTAAGGTCAAATTCCTGGTGCGGCGCCTCTTGTGAAAAAACGGTAATCGTAGCATTTCCCGATTGATTATCTGAAAAAAACCGTTGGTATGCATAAAGAGACTTAGAGGCAACTAACTCTCTTTTTTGTTTGCCTTTATAGGTGTAATTAAAGTCTACAGGGGTCTTCTCAGGCCAGGGGTTATCCATGGAATCTAAGGTAGTACCCACAACAGCCGTGTAATCCTTCCCTCCCGTGAGGATTTGTTTAGGTCCGCTATATGCTTCCATCAAGGGAAGTTTAATGGTATCGGGAATAATGGTAAATTTATTTTCGGCTAGCAAGCCGCTTTGGCCATTTAGTCGTAAGGTAATAGCGCCTGCGTTACTTGAGATGCTTTGGGGCAACTCAAAAGCTACGGCACATTCCTTGGCAGCCGCATTTAATTGCAATAGGCCATAATTGTGCAGCAGAGTTAGCTTCAGAGTTTTTTCCTTAAGGTTTTCAGGTAGTTGGTACTCTAGGATCATGTGATGGCTGGCCATTTGGGTAGGATTCGTTGCAAATTGAATCTGTTGTGCCTGCATCAGGGTAGGTAGCAATATGGTCAGCCAAAGAAGTCTCATTAGAATTTACCAGGACTACCGATGAAATTATTTACACTAATCGAGATGTTCCTTTGATTCGAAAGTCTCAAGAGAGGAGGTCGAGATGCAACTACTTCCGACTTATACTTTTGTAAGATGAGTTCGTTATTTATTCCGTTGACAAGTACTTCTTGCGCCTGGCGATTAAGCGCTATGCATCCATTGGTATCCATCAATTGGAAATCGAATGGCTCCGATCTTCTTGGGAAGATGCTTTTCTCCACTATTTTTTGTTCCAGGTCTAATAGATCTCCTTGAGTAGAAAAATATCCTATGAGAAGCTGTGAGATGGTTGCCGTTTCATTGCTCTGGTTGAAAAGGATCCCGGACAGCGACGCAGTGGAAATCTTAAGATGGGTTGCCGCCACCCATTTATACAAATCCTGCGAGGTCACCGACCCGAGAGCCTCCAGGCTGAAATCGCAAGGAATAGTTGACAATAAGCTGTCTGCTTCAAATGAGATCTTAAAGGGTGTAATCTCCTTGGGCAAGAGTTTATGAACGACATGCAAACCTTCTGATGACTCGGAGATCAACTTGTCATCCTCCCCGTACAATTTTGCGGTTAATGTGATATCTGCCGGATACGCGTCCACGTTCTGAAGCTCGCCCACCACATAAACCTGATCCGCCGATTGAATCAGGTTAGCCTGAAGCACTTGCAGCGCTGGTCTATCAATAATATCCGTATGAAACGTTTCTTCAACCGAGATGCGCTTTCTACCCTGGTTCCTGAAGTCGGTTACGCTAGACGATACAAACTGACGTGCTGGGATAGGATATTCTAGAGGCTCTGCCTTTATGAACCATTTACCGTCAATTTTTTTAATTACTTTTCGGTTCGTTTGATGGTAGACATCAAGTGGTGTATCATATTTGATTTTTGCATCTACTATGGCCGTACTATCTGTTTGTGCGACTATATTTGTTTGGATAGCATCAATTTTCCCATAAGAATCAACGAAGCCGTTGGTAATGGAATTTTCCAGGATGAATTGATCAAGCGGATAATCAGCGCCTGCATCCAGGTAGCTGTAGGCCCGTTCGTAGTCTTTAAAGTCTATGGCATCGAAAAAAGAGAATACGGCTTTTTCAGGTGTATTCTGCTTTTCATTATGAACATACAGCTGATACAAGGCGATTACCACCAGCGTCGCCATTGTAAAGAACCAGTACTTTGAAAAGTAATATACAATGAGATTGATCCTTTCATTGGTCTTTTCAGGGTTTGTATAACTGGTTCTGGATTGGTTCTTTTTTGTAAAATGATTGATCCAATGCAGTTGAATATTAAAGAATATCGCCAGAGTTAGACAAAGCATAGGAACCACGCCCCAGAGTACTTTCTGGTAAGTTGGGATATCCTTTTTAGGCAGAATTGATGGGAGTGGGCTAACATCTTCACGCTCCCAAACCATAATGCCATTGTCCAATTTCTTTACTCTGTGCCAACCTGAGAAGTAGAGCTGCGGATCGTAAAACTTATCGTTGGAAAAAATGTATTTGAGATGAAATTTGTTCGGATTAGTTAAAAACTGCTGCAAAGTGCCTACCCCTTCCGTACCGCGATACTTGGCGTTCTCCAGCCTCTCTATGGCTCGGGTGGTGAGTTCAGGTACCCTGCGTGCCGAGTGGTAGTTACCATCAATGGTTTTAGCATAAGTATTAGCCGAAAGCCAGGCCATCTGGTCGCCAAACCCAAGGGTCAGATACCTCCATTTATAGTGCTTATCCGAATTGATGAAGTTGACGATTGGTTTGATATCAATCTTTTCAGGTTGAAGCGGTCTGAAATAGCTTAAGTTTAGTGTTAATCCAGCGCTACAAAATATAGCTACTACCATTATCCCTGTTAGTAGGTTGTGCATGCCCTTGGAGTGGTTAACCAATATCTTATCCCGAATTGGGCCACTTAAGAAGCTCCAAATAAACTCGCCTGCTATTGGCATTGCCCAAATAGTTGCCCAAAAAGTGAATCGCTCAAGCGTTAAAATGCTGAAGGCATTATCACCTAACAACATCCTGGGTATGGGAGTGCTTCCGCCAGTGCCCAGAATAGAGAGTAATGTAAATGAGAGTCCGATAAAGATATTGCGTTTAGAGAAGTAACGATATAGAATGTATGGCAGTAATACCAATAAAAAACCCCATGGTATAATGAAGAATACCAACCCCGATGAGAACACCTCAAAGAAGTTGTCTCTTGAGCCGTGTGGTATGGGCACTTGTATGATAGGATCACTTTTTGACCATAACCAATATGGTAAAATAACAATAATAGCTGCTAAAATGGTACTCAACCCAAAGCCAATGATCCTGGGTAAATATTTTTTTACGTACTTGAAAAACAAAGAGAGGTTCACCTTTTCATACCTTCCTACCTCGGTGCGAGCGCCGTCTAAAACAGCTGTTCCCATGAGGGGTAAAACAAAAAATACCATACCAAAAATAGGTGTGACATGATGGGAGCAAACCGCAACGGCAATTAAACTGAGGCTGTTTCGAAAGAATTTCCACTTACCAAAACGTATCCATAAGTAAATTTCAGGTAGAGCGTGTAACAACCAACTAATACCTAGCAGAGAAGGGAGCTGACCGAATACATGAAGCGCTTCAACTACAGATGGCAGAAACACGGCTATCAACGCAGCGTAGCCGGCAGCCGTTTCATTGGAGGTAACTAGTTTGGCAAAGCGATATGCTCCAGAAACGTATAATAAAATTATTCCAAAAGTTAATAAGAAAGCGCCTGCCTTTAAACCGCCGAGCATAGACAGTAGTGCAATGAGTTGGTGTGCCAACGGTGGATAGCTGGTAAGATTGAAGCCCGTATACCATCGGGGCTCCCACGGATCAAACCAGGACCGAGCATAGTGATCTCCAAAAAATACGTGCACATAGAAATCATAGGTGCCCTCAAGTGTGGAGAAGAAGCTGGTACCATGAAACAATAACGCCATGGTCAGCGACAGTATCAATAATAAATATGGATTTCCCTTCAAATGCACAAGCGATGTTAAGGGGGGTCGGTCAGCCATATTTTTTTATTCGATGAGTGGTAGCATTTAGCCGAACAATGGTATATGCGCCTGGAACCACTAATTATCTATGATCCTGTGCGTCTAGCCTTCATGATCGAGCTGTAGAGCGATTATAACAATAAATAGCCTGAATATCACCTTTCTTCGAATTGTAGAAAAATTAAAATGTTATGTCAAACGGAATAATCATACCCTGTTATAATGAATCAAGTCGTCTGGATCTGAAAAGCTTCATTGAATATGCTGAGAATAACAAGCATAATGTTCTATGCTTTGTGAATGACGGAAGTTCAGATACAACTCGTGAAACATTGGCAAAAATTAAGTCGCTTGAACATGAAAATGTGCATATCTACAACTTGACAAAAAATTCCGGTAAGGCCAAAGCTGTTCAGCAGGGCGCATTGTATCTGTATAATGAAACCTCCGTCAAAACTATCGGCTTTATCGATGCCGATTTGTCAACTGACTTCCAGGATTATGCTGACTTGTTGTGGGCTATGAAAACAAACAAAAATCTGAAAGTGATCTACGGATCGAGAGCGGCTACTGGTGAAAATGAAATAAAACGGGATGGAATCCGAAGTATCATCAGTGTGTTGATTCGCTTGATCATTTTTTGTATCACGCGGCTAAAAATTCAGGACACGCAGTGTGGGGCCAAAGTTTTTGAAAGAGCCTTGATTCCGACACTTTTCAACGAGGAGTTTAAAACCCGATGGCTGTTTGATGTGGAAATACTGCTCAGGCTTAAAAAGGAAGTAACCATTAAACGTTTCAGGCATATTTTTTTGGAAAAGCCATTGACTAGATGGGTGCATATGTATGGTTCTAAGCTTGGTATGAAAGATGCGTTATCTATTCCGGCTAACCTGATAAAAATAGGCTTGATTTACAATATCTATCGTCCAATCCATGAACGTATAATCACTCCTTTAAAAGTGAGTTACTGCATTGCGCTCCGAGTTCCTGGATTAAGAGCTTTGTCAGTTGGTTTGATTTTAGTCTGTCTGATTTTTGGAGATGACGCAGATCAGAATGTTGCAAAATTCTTTCTAGCGGCGTTCAATATTCCATCTGTGGCGACTTTGTTTTTATATACGTTGCGAATGTTAAAATCAAAGTTAGTTGATAACCTTAAGTGGCTTTGGATGAAGGCACGAGTTAAGCAATCCTTTCGAGCAATTAAGGCTAAACCTTCCTTAACTAAATAAAACCTCGACATTAAGTACTGAGAAATGAAAAATTCAAATACAGATCTATATCCAATAAAATTTTACCCCATTTATAAACAAAAGATTTGGGGAGGAAATAAGCTAGCTTCCAATTTGGGAAGACCTGGCGCTCCTAAAGGCAATTGCGGAGAGTCTTGGGAAGTATCTACAGTCCCGCAAAATGTGAGCATAATCAAAGGGGGGCGCCTTGGTGGATTGCCCCTGGACAAAGTGATAAAATCTTATCAGGCGGATCTTTTAGGTAAAAAAGTATATGCTGAATATGGCAATACGTTTCCATTGCTAATTAAGTATATCGATGCCGCTGACAATTTGTCCATACAAGTTCATCCTAATGATGAGCTGGCCTTGAAACGGCACAGCAGCCTTGGTAAAACGGAAATGTGGTATATAATGGAGGCGGAAGAGGGAGCTCTGATCATCAACGGATTCAATCAAAAGTTGAGAAAGGATGACTACCTAACTATGCTGTCAAATCTGGGTTCAATCTTTAAAAGAGAAGAGGTGAAGAGAGGTGATGCCGTATTTATTCCCGCAGGTACAGTGCATGCTATTGGCAAAGGAATTCTGCTGGCAGAAATCCAGCAATGTTCCGATGTTACTTATAGAATCTATGATTATGAAAGAGCAGGTGATAATGGAAATAAAAGGGAGTTGCACTTGGAAGACGCCTTTGATGCCATTGACTACAGGAATGAAAATTCATACATTAAAAGGTATCAAAAACACAGCATACCAAAACTAGTGAACTGCGCTTACTTTACGACAAATCATGTGGAGACTGAGGCTGAAATGTTACGTGACTATTCGCAATTGGATTCATTTGTCATCTACATGATTATGGAAGGGGCGGCGTTAATAAAAACTGAGAGTGGAGAAACCAACATGACGCGTGGCGATGTGTGCCTTATTCCGGCTTGTTTTGATTATTCGATCATCAGGCCGTTAACTAAATCCAGGTTTTTAGAAGTTCATTGTTAAAACGGTGACTTATTACCTCCTTATAAGACCGTTCAAATAATTTGCCCTTTTACGTTAAGTGGTTATAGATGAAATTCAAGCTAAGGTCGAAATCACCTTGAATTTAAATCAAATCACTTCAACCAAAAAAAGGAGGAAAATTGAAACGTAGAGATTTTGTACAACTTGCCGGATTAGGAGCTGCCGGAGCTATGACGGTACCGTCCGAGTTAATGGGTAAGAATGTTCCGGTGGAAGCCTTGCTGGATCCGGGTGTAGATACGGCTGGGAAGAAAGTAATGGCTGATACAGCCCTAAATACGGCTAAATCACTTAGCGCCACTTACGCTGACGTGCGTTTAGGGCGATACTTAAATCAATATGTATTTACACGTGAAGACAAGGTCCAGAATGTCGTTAATACAGAATCGTTTGGAATGGGGATTAGGGTAATAGCCAACGGTACCTGGGGGTTTGCCTCTACCACGGACGTTAGCTCTGATGGAATTAAAAAGGCTACCGAGCAAGCTGTGGCCATTGCTAAGGCTAATTCCAAGATCCAAAAGGAACCTGTCAAACTTGCCCCGGTAAAAGGTTATGGAGAGGTGAGCTGGAAAACACCAATTAAGAAAGACTTCAAAGATGTACCGGTTTCTGAAAAAGTGGACCTGCTACTAAAGGCGAATGCAAAGGCCATGGAAAATGGGGCAAACTTTGTCAATTCTGCACTTTTTATGGTAAATGAGCAAAAGTATTTTGCGTCCACCGAGGGCTCATACATTGACCAGGATGTACACCGGATCTGGCCAACCTTTGGCGTTACAGCCATTGACAGGGAGAAAGGTAAGTTCAAGTCGCGTCAAGCCTTAAGCGCCCCGATGGGTATGGGATACGAGTATATGGATGGCTCTGCTTCAGAAAAAATGAGCGCCCCTGGAGATATAAAGCTCTACAGAAATAGTTATGATATGGTAGAAGACGCTATAATGGCGGCGCAACAAGCAAAAGAGATGCTGTCTGCCAAGTCTGTTGAACCGGGTAAGTATGATCTGGTGCTGGAGCCGAACCACCTGGGATTAACAATTCATGAATCTGTAGGCCATCCATTAGAACTGGATCGCGTACTTGGCTATGAGGCTAACTACGCAGGAACAAGCTTTGCAACCTTGGACAAATGGAAAGCAGGTGATTTTAAATATGGAAGTGACATTGTAAACCTTGTAGCAGATAAAACTCAAGCAGGTTCGCTGGGAGCAGTTGGTTATGATGATGAAGGGGTCGCTTGTAAGAAATGGGATCTTGTTAGAGATGGAATTCTGGTAAACTATCAGGCAATCCGCGATCAGGTACATATGATTGATCAAAATGAATCTCACGGTTGTTGCTATTCGCAAAGCTGGAATGATGTCCAGTTTCAGCGTATGCCTAATGTTTCACTTGAACCCGGTACGGAAAAATACTCCGTAAGCGATATGATTAAAGACGTTGAGAAGGGCATTTACATTGCGGGAAGAGGGTCCTATTCCATTGATCAGCAGCGGTATAACTTCCAATTTGGGGGTACTGTTTTCTACGAAATCAAAGATGGCAAGATCGGACCAATGTTAAACGACGTAGCCTACCAATCCAATACCCAAGAATTCTGGAATTCTTGTGCTAAGATCTGTGATAAAGATGATTACCGCATGTTCGGATCCTTTTTTGATGGCAAAGGTCAACCTTCGCAGATAAGCGCAGTATCACACGGTAGTTCTACCACGCGTTTCGACGGTGTTAATGTTATTAATACCGGGCGTACCATTTAAATTATTGTTAAGAAAAAAAATGAAATAGAAAAATGGCAATATATTCAAAAGAAGAGGCGAAGCAGATACTGGAAAAGGCGCTATCTTTTTCAACTGCAGACACCTGTGAAATCAATTTAAATGGTAGCGAGAGTGGTAATATCCGTTACGCAAGGAACACTGTATCAACTGCCGGTCATAGATCAAATCAAAATATGACAGTTCAATGTAGCTACGGCAAGAAATCAGGTGTGGCTACCATTGATGAGTTTGACGATGCTTCCTTGAAAAAAGTAGTAAAAAGAGCTGAGGAATTGGCCAAGCTATCTCCTGAAAATCCTGAGTTCATGGAGCCTTTGAGCCAACAGGAATACCTTGATTCCAGTACCTACAGTGCATCTACATCTAAGATTACTCCTGAATTTAGGGCAAAAGTAGCAGCAAGCAGCATAGAGCCTGCTGCGGCAAAAGATGTGACTGCTGCGGGATTCCTTAATGATTCTGCCGGTTTTGCGGCTATGATGAACAGTAAGGGTTTGTTTGCCTACAACGAATCTACGAGTGTAAACTTTACCGTTACTATGCGTTCAAATGACGGTACCGGCTCTGGTTGGGTAACGCGTGATTTTAACGACGTTGACAAGTTTGACGCTGAAGAAGCTTCGCAGATTGCTATTGATAAGGCTCTTCAGTCAAGAAACGCTAAAGCCATCGAACCAGGGAAATATACGGTGATCCTGGAACCTGCCGCTTCTGCACAGTTGCTTGGAAATATGTTTGGTTCTTTTAACGCAAGAAGGGCCGATGAGGGGCGGAGTTTTATGAGTAAAGAGGGTGGAGGAACTAAGCTCGGAGAGAAGATTGTGGATGAAAGAGTTAACCTTTGGTCGGATCCACAACACCCTGATGTACCTTCAGCGCCTTGGGCAGGTGACGGCCAGGCCCGAAAGAAAATGAGTTGGCTTGAAGGAGGCGTTGTAAAAAACCTCTTCTACGGTAGGTATTGGGCGAAAGAAAAAGGCGTTGATCCTATACCTTTTCCAAGCAATGGGATTATGGATGGCGGCGATGCATCTCTTGAAGATATGATCAAAGACACCAAGAAGGGTATACTCGTTACCCGGCTTTGGTATATCCGTACGGTAGATCCTCAAACTTTGCTATATACGGGCTTGACAAGAGATGGCACTTTCTTTATAGAGAATGGAAAAATTAAGCATCCGGTTAAGAATTTCCGCTTCAACGAAAGTCCTATCATCATGCTTAACAACCTTGAAACACTAGGACGGCAGGTTAGGATCAATGGAAATCTTATACCTTATATGAAAGTGCGTGACTTTACGTTCACTAGTCTTTCAGATGCGGTGTAATTTTTTCTTCTTTGGGTGAAGAGCTTGGAAAGTCATCTGCCATGAGTGGATGACTTTTTTGTTTAAAGCAGATCATTTTATAAACGGTTAAAGCTTAGGTGGCTAAAACAACCGTTCAAATAATCGGAATTGTTTAGATGCACTTCATAATCGCAACTTAGATAGGCTAAAGAGTGTTACTACTTTATGTTTCAACGAACCGAAATAGCTAACGGAAACAATGCTTTCTTTTTCACCCGACTGCAATACGAGTCCGGAGATTGGGACACCGATCAGCGCATGCCCTCTAATGTTCTGAATTCTTTAGTGGAATATACCACGCTAAAGATTGATAAGGAAGAGAATATCATTCCGTTAGGTGGCGATAAGATCTATGAATGCCCCTTTTGTTATTTGTCAGGTCATAAGCTGGTAGAATTTACCGAGTCCGAATTCACAAATTTTAAGCGCTATGTAGAAAATGGTGGATTTGTGTTTGTAGATGATTGTAATCACGATATTGATGGGCTCTTTGCCAAATCATTTGAGTCGCAAATGGAGCGTATGTTTGAAGCCGGCGCATTAAAGAAATTATCAGACGACCATCCCATTTATAGCTCTTTTTTTCAGTTTGACGATGGTCCGCCTACAACTTCTCAAGAGCTTAACGGATGGGGCGATGACCTTGTACATGACTACTTAAAGGCGATTGAAGTGAATGGTAGAGTTGGCGTATTGTATAGCAATAAAGACTATGGGTGTGAGTGGGATTACGATTTTCGTAACAAGCGATGGTATAAAATAGATAACACCCGCTTTAGTATAAATATTGTAATGTATGCCCTTACCTCATAACAAGAAAATGAATGGATAAAGAACTAGAATCAGCTGAGCTAGAAGTAACAACACTGGTTAACAAAATAGATGACCTTAAAACGGAGATGGCAAAGGTTATTGTTGGGCAGGAGGAGGCTATTGACCAGTTAATAATCACTTTTTTAGCAGGAGGTCATGCTTTACTTGAAGGTGTTCCCGGATTAGCTAAAACCCTTATTATCAGGACATTGTCAGAAGCTATTGACCTGGATTTCAGGCGAATTCAGTTTACGCCAGATCTTATGCCTTCTGATATTTTGGGAACGGAAATATTGGAAGAAGATCATTCTACCGGTAAGAAATTCTTCAAGTTTAACAAGGGCCCCATTTTTAGTAATATCCTGCTGGCTGACGAAATCAACCGTACTCCGCCAAAAACTCAGGCTGCCTTGTTAGAAGCTATGCAGGAGTTTGAAGTATCATATGCCGGGCAGACGTACCCTTTAGCGCGCCCTTTTTTTATACTCGCCACACAAAACCCAATAGAACAATCTGGTACCTACCCACTTCCGGAGGCGCAATTAGATCGTTTTCTGATGTACATTCAAATCGACTACCCCAGTGAACAGGAGGAAGAAGATGTACTACGCAGCACAACCGGAGCAAAAAGGGGAAAGGTTAACACAGTACTTACAGGAACAGAAATAATGCGCCTTAAGGAATTAGTTAGAGAAGTGGTAATAGGAGATGAGTTAATTGCATTAGTAAATAGCTTGGTGCGTTCCACGAGGCCGAAAATAACTAAAGATCAGAAGGTGACTGAATATGTCGGTTGGGGGGCGGGACCCAGAGCTGGTCAGGCCATTATTCTCACAGCAAAAGCACGCGCGCTCATAAAGGGAAGGTATGCAGTAACCAAGGATGACCTGAGTTCGGTACTACTGCCCGTGATGAGGCACCGCGTGTTGGTTAATTTTAAAGGAGAAGCTGAAAATGTTACTTCGGATGATGTTATCAAAAGCATCATGTATACCGCTGATTTATCTTTAAACGGTAAACGTTAGTGACTTCATACCATGATTTAATTCGTCCTGAAGTGATCAATTCCATCAAGGGAATGGAGTTGATCTCCAGGGTAGTGGTCGACAATTTCTTTCACGGCTTAAATACGAGCCGGAGAATAGGTTCAGGTCAGGAATTTAGTCAATACCGCAGCTATGAACCAGGAGATGATCTGCGTCTATTGGATTGGAAAATGCTGGCTAGGTCATCTAGGTATTACATAAGACAGTCAGAGGTTGATACTAATGTAACTGTGAAGTTTGTTTTGGACACTACCAAGTCCATGGAGCACTTGGAGGATGGAGTGTCAAAGAGTAACCTGTCAAAAGTTATTGCTGCTTCGATTGGTTATCTTGCTCACAGCCAAGGAGATGACATCTGCTTATTTACAATTGGGGAGGAAAAGACCATGCTTCAGCCTAATATGGACAAGCAGTATTTTAATCGCTTTCTCTATGCACTTACCCAGGTTGAATGCAAGGGTAAATGGCCGCAACCAGGTAACCTTGAAGAGTTCCTGCATGTTAGAAAAAGTAAAGAACTCATCATTTTTATCACTGATTTTTATGAACATGACGATGAGCTTTTGGGTTTCATAACCAAGCAGAAAACACCGCGAAATGAACTTGTAGTGATCCAACTGGCTGGAGAAAGAGAATTGGAACTGAACTATAATAGGTCCGTGTCTTTAGAAGATTTGGAGACCGGAGAACTCATACGGCTAAATCCTGAAGAAATTCGAAAAGAGCATCTAAAATCGATCGAGCGAAGACATGAAAAGCTAAGACTCACCTTGATTGATCGTCAGGTGGAGTATCATCTCTTGAGAATGAATGACAAACTTGAAGATAGCCTGAGTACTTTTCTGAAAACCAGAAATAGACTTATGCCATGAGCTTTGCAAACCCGGCATATCTTTGGGCTTTTACGGGTTTGATTATCCCTTTTGCTATCCACCTGTGGAGTAGGAGAGAAGGGAAAATTATAAAAGTTGGAAGTATCAAGTACTTCCCAAGGTCGGAATCGCAGAAATCCAGGAGTATTCGACTTAACGAGGTTATTCTACTTCTTTTAAGGTCAGTATGGGTTTGTCTTCTTGTATTTGCCTTGGCTGGCTTAAAAATACCTACTAATGAGGTTAAAAAGCCTGCGATTTTAGTAGATTCAGAAGTTTTACAAAGTGGTGATTATTTAGAACTCATTGATAGTCTAAGGCTGATCGGCACAGAAATACGACGGTTTAGTTCTCATTTCCCGGTCGTGGACGATACATACGATAGTAGTATGACCGCTAAGGCCGATTACTGGGACTTGATCGCCGCTATAGATCAGTTAGGGCGGGACAGTATTACCGTATATTCTAAAAGCAGAATCGTTGACTTTCGTGGAGATAGGTCAGGCCTTACCACAGTGGTTAACTGGATTACTTTACCGAATAAACAGGGGCAAGAACATATCGTTGATGCCTTTGAGACATCTTCAGGCTTGATTAAGTGCCTTTTGGTGTCAGCAACAGAAGAATTAACCAGAACTGAATTTCAGTATTTAAAGGACATTGACGGGGCCACTACCCGTAAGTCAACGGCAGGTGAACAAGTAAAGCTGGTAAATCAGAATACATGGATTACTATTCGAAAACCAGAAAACACAAACGTATCCATTTGGTACGATACCGAGTTTCGATTTGACGCTCATTATATTGATGCTGCTATGAAAGCTTGTGCAGAGTATATTGGTACCGACATTGAAATTATTCATAAGCCAGCGGTAGAGTTTGATAGTACGGAGTTAAGGGGAATCAATGTTTGGCTAAGTGAAACGTCTCCACAAGATAAAAATCTCTTTTCACTACTTTACCAACCGGACGAATTCACACAAGGGTTGATCAGACCAACTTCAAGTCAATACTATTTAACGCGAAGATTAAACAGGAATAATGTCTTTGATGCTGACCTTGCCGCTTCATTGCTTCCGATACTCTATGATGTTAGTACACTATCTGATAAGATAGATAATGTTGATCTTCGTGTTTTAAGCACATCTCAAAGAAAACCGATTTCAATTTCTAAAACTTCAGCAAAAAACGAAAGATCCAGCGCGGCGCCCTTGCTTTGGATACTTATTGTACTGGTTCTTTTAGGAGAAAGGATCGTATCCCATTGGCGGAAACAATGATTGATCAGGCATTACATATCGTTGATCGTATATTACTGAGATCGAAGCTATTTGAAATATTGGAGGCTTCAATTGTTGCGATGATCCTTACCACAACGGCGTATTTTATGGAATTAACTCTTATTCTGTTGCCTGTGGTATTTCTGATTTCAATTGGATTGTTTCTCTTTTGGAAAAAGCCCTGGGCCAGGAAAAGAGAGTCTGTGTTGCCCATAATTAATGACCAACTTGATAGGATTGAGCATAGTAGCCACTGCTTACTGGTAAGCCAGTCAGAGCTACCTATATTGGGAAGGCTCCAACAGCTGCGAGCTGCGGAAGTTCTGATAAAGAACTGGCGAAAAATTAAACTTCCGTTTAGGCCGTACTACATTTTCTGGGCCTTACTCGCCTGCTCATTCGTATATGCAATAAGTAAGTTCGTTGGTATTGACGATTACAGCACGCACCAAGATTGGCAACTGCCGTTAACAACGATAGCTGATCACGCATCAATCAAAGAGAATTCTGATGTCGCCGTACCTGAAATTGTTGGATTACAAATTCAGATAACACCTCCTAAGTATACAGGGGAGGGTGCATTTCTGCAAACAGAACCTGAAATTAAGGCAATAGAAGGCTCGTTGATTCATTGGGAGATTACTTTAAATACCCAAGTTGATTCAATGCTTCTGGTTACCTCTGCGACCAAAGAATACTTACTGAAAAAGGAAGGAGATCTAAGTTACTCCGGTTATGCTAGGGCCAATCAAAATGGCTTTTATAATTTCCTGCTTAAGCGTAATGGAGTAACTCAGTCAAGTGAACTTTTCCCAATAGAAGCGATCTTAGACCAACCACCTACCTTGGAATTGTCGGGTATGGATCAACGCGTGGAATTCCAGAGCTTTGAGTCTAAAAGAGTCAGTTTTAACTGTTTGGTTGAAGATGATTTTAAATTGACGGAGGCATACATAGTAGCTACCGTAAGCAAGGGGAGTGGAGAATCCGTGAAATTCAGGGAAGAACGATTGCAGTTTGATCAAGATCTCGTACCTGGTAGAAGGGCTGTTCTTACAAAAACCATAGACCTGAGTTCCGTGAGTATGACGCCTGGTGATGAGCTCTACTTCTATGCCGAAGCTGTAGATAACCGATCACCTGCTAAGCAGAAAAACCGAACACCAACTTTTTTCATAAGTATTTTGGATACTATGGATATAGAGTTCTCATTGGCTGGCGATCTGGGTATTGATGTTATACCTGAGTATTTTAGAAGTCAAAGGCAAATCATCATTGATACCGAGAAGTTGATCAGTCAAAAGCATCAACTTAATGAGTACGATTTCAATTTCACCAGTAACGAGTTGGGTTTCGACCAGAAATCTTTGAGGATCAAATATGGACAATTCATGGGCGAGGAGTTCGAAACAGATCTAGCAGGCGCCATAGAAGAACCAAATGAAGTACAGGCCGAAGATGATGACCCCTTGGCTGAATTTTCTCATAACCATGATGGAGATAACGAGCATAATCTTGTTGAGGATCATGACCACGACCATGACCATGATCATGATCATGAGGCCGGTGAAACGGAGGAAGAAGATCCGCTGGAGGCCTATCAGCACGTACATGACGATCCCGAAGAGGCAACTTTTTTTACAGTGACGATCAAAGAAAAACTGCGTCAGGCATTGACTGTGATGTGGGAGGCAGAATTGCATTTACGATTATATAGGCCTGAAAAATCACTTCCTTATCAATATAAAGCGCTCAAATTACTGAAAGAGATAAAAAATCAAGCCAGGGTTTATGTACATCGTATTGGTTTTGATCCACCCCCGATTAAAGAAGAAAGTAGGCTAAAAGGAGATTTGGAAGAGGTGAAAAATGTCAGTAGGAATTTTAATGAATTAAATAGGAGTGAACAACAATTACTCAAAGACGCAACGTCAATTCTGGTAAGAATGACGGAAGGCAACTATGAGATCAACCTTATTGAAAAAATGACTTTAAAGGATGCAGGTAATGTCGTTGGCAGACTTGTAATAGATCAGCCAGGTAAGTATCTGGACGTACTTGATCTGCTTAACAAGATTATACAGGTAGAAAATCTACAGGACTCTACGTTAACGAATAGAGCCATGAAAGCTATGCTTGGTATAATTGAAACAGAACTAAGTAGACCCAGGTCCGAGATATTCTTAGAAAATGAACTATCTCGCATATTTAGAGAAAACCTTAACGGATCGGGTAAATAATGTCTTTTTCTAACCCTGATTTGCCGATACCAATTATTTGTGCCCTTGGGCTCGTTCTGTTAATTGTATCTTTTGAGTTAAAAAGAGCGTCTAAACGGAGATTTTGGAGAATTTTTATGAGTCTGCTACTGGTAGCATCTCTGTTTATGCTGTATGCTAAACCCGTTTATACAGCTACTTCTTTCGGCAGTAATCTCATACTATTGACTCAAAACTACAATGAGAACCTTTTTGACAGTTTGAAGCGTTCACTACCTAATGCTGAGGTTGTTCATTGGGATTCAATAGACCATGCAGCAGTTGGCGATCGCCATCTTTATCTTGTTGGTACAGGTGTTCCCACCTATGATATATGGAAGCTTGAGGAAAATAAGGTTACATCGTTTTTTAGTCCTAATCATACCGGCTTTAACCGAATTAACTATACCAAAAAACTATTTCAAGATGAAGAACTCGCTGTCTCGGGCAAGTATTTTAATCTATCCGGAGACTCGTTACTTATAAAGTTGACTTTATTTAATGAGACACTGGATTCTATCTATATTTCGGGGATTGGAGATCAATTCTTTGATCTCGGCGCGATAGCTACAACGGTTGGTCGCTTTGAATATAGATTGGAAACTATTGATAGCAACGGCGTGGTAACCACAAAGGAAGTTTTACCGGTAGAGATTAACCCAAGGTCTGTGTACAAAGTATTGGCTTTAACCGCA
The DNA here is from genome assembly GCA_937899105.1 of uncultured Flammeovirgaceae bacterium. GTDB lineage: Bacteria > Bacteroidota > Bacteroidia > Cytophagales > Cyclobacteriaceae > Fulvivirga. The sequence goes on from CALBPF010000278.1 coordinate 18,364, forward strand.
TTTCCGTCCTTTGAAATACGATACTTTAAGAATTTCTTAGCTAAGGAAGGTCACGAACTTGTGATAAGAAATCAAGTTTCTAGGGGTATATTCAGCTATGCCGGCTATAATACAGATATTGTTTACCCAAGGCGAATAGATGAGAATGCTTTGGAAAGGTTCGATCTATTAGTACTTGACCTCGAATCTTTACAATCCTTAAGTCGGTTGGAACGTGGCGCTCTTGAACGGTCTATTGCCGGCGGACTTGGTGTATTTTTGTTACCTGAAGATGGTCTTTTTGATACCAATTCGAAATTACTTCCCAATTTTATTGAAACCAGTAAGAAACAAACTCCATTAAAATCGAGCAACAATAACCTAAATTTGGCCTCATTTCCAAAGGGTATCGAACTTGAAATGGATAACGAAGAAGTGGTTTTCGATCAATCAATCATTGGATTTAAAAAACATGTAGGTAAAGGGAAAGTAGGCGGGTCCTATCTTAAGACTACTTATACGCTTAGACTGCGTGGTGATAGCATAGCTTATAAAGGTATATGGCGATCCTTTGTGGAGGAGCTCACTTCTTTAGAAACCCCTGTTAAATATATGCATAACTACTTTCCTGTAGTCAACGATCCCCTTAAGATCACAATATCCAGCATTTATAATTTAAAGGTAAAATACAATGATGAAGGTGTTGGAATACAGGAAAGCCCTGTCGCAGGTGTAGGAAATATAACAATTTGGCCCTCAAATGAAGGCTGGAATTACCTTGACGTTTTTGAAGATACCTTTAGCGAGAGGTATTGGTTTTATGTGTTTTCCCGAGATCAATGGAGTTCTGTTAGAAGTTTCAAGAGACAAACTTACAATAAGGACGTACTGAATGAATCTAGGCAATTAGAAAAAAAGTCAGTGGTTAAGACTACAGAAATCAATCGTGCATGGTTTTATTTAACCATTCTTTTTTGTTTCGGTTATTTGTGGATGGAACCAAAACTATAGCAATGAGTAACTCCAAGCGTATTTTTTTATTCCTGGCGCTGCTTTTTTTACTTTTAATGGTCTACGTGAGTTACGATATTTCCAGAAGAACAACCTTTCCCGGGTCCAAACCCCAGTTGAAAGAGAGAATTTTTAACGACGTTCAAGATACGGTAAAATTGGACTCAGCTCGTAAAGATTGACTTCTTAGCTGATGAGGTAGATTTTATTTGTGTTAAACTGTTTACACATTAAAAAAAAAATTGTACCTTAGCAATAATTAAAGCCAACTATAAACAATGAATTATCCCTCAGAAATTATTATTTCTGGGGGATTTTTTATTTAGCTCGATTTGAGTTCCTCCTAAAGGTGTTTCATAAAGAAAAAATTAAATTGAGCTAATAGCCTTAGATGCCCGTAACAACTTAACCTGAGATATGTCCATTGAACCTGATTTATTTCAATTGAACGATTGAAACTATGTTGTTCAGAGCTTAGGATCTACATTTATATCATATAAAGCCAACTATAGACAACGAATTATCCCTCAAGACAAGGTCTTGGGGGATTTTTTGTTTAACGTCATTCGGCTGAACAATCATGATAATCGAACTTTGATGAGTTTAAAATTTAGAATGAAG
>CALBPF010000279.1 GCA_937899105.1 uncultured Flammeovirgaceae bacterium
GTTTAGGGTTTATGGCGTGGTGTTTAAGGTGAGGCTTGCAGCCGGTGTGGTGGCTTGGACATGTAAAGAAGCCTGAGATGAAAGACTGTCGGTTATCTGTTGCATAATGACCTTTAAAAATAATAAATTTGAGCCCTTTTCATTTATTCAAACGAGGGTTCGATTCTATGCAGCTAGCTAAGCTTGAAATCAAAGGGTTTAAGAGTTTTGGTGATAAAGTTACCATTAACTTTGACGAAGGGATTACCGGTATTGTTGGCCCTAATGGCTGTGGCAAATCAAATATCGTTGATTCCATTCGGTGGGTTTTGGGAGAGCAGAGTAGTAAGACTCTCCGCTCCGAGAAAATGGAAAATGTCATTTTCAATGGTACCAAGAAAAGAAAACCCACACAGCTGGCAGAGGTGTCCCTAACATTTAATAATACCAAAAACCTATTACCAACAGAGTATTCGCAAGTGACTATTACCCGGCGCTACTATCGTAGCGGTGATAGTGAATACCTACTAAACGGTGTAACATGCCGACTTAAGGACATTACTAACCTGTTTCTTGACACCGGAATTGCTTCAAACAGCTATGCCATTATAGAATTAAAAATGGTGGATGACCTGCTGAATGATAAGGACAATTCAAGAAGAGGGCTTTTTGAAGAAGCCGCGGGTATCTCAAAATTCAAGAAACGAAAAAAGGAAACTCTCAAGAAGCTTTCAGATACCGATGCCGATCTCGACCGGGTTGAAGACTTACTTTTCGAAATTGAAAAAAACATGAAGTCGCTGGAGCGGCAAGCGAAGCAAACCGAAAAATACTACAAACTAAAAGAAGAATATAAATCGTCAAGTGTTGATCTGGCACGATTAACTGTTGGAAATTACACTTCCAGCTATCAAAACCTGACAAAGCAAATTGAAATAGAGAACGACAAGAAAATAAACCTAAATAAGCAAGTACAAGAAAAAGAAGCAGAATTGGAAAAGGCCAAAGCCGATTTAATAATAAAAGAAAAGACCTTGGCCGGTCGTCAAAAAGCGCTTAATGAACATGTAGCTAAAATCCGGCAATACGAGAGTGAGAAAAAAGTAAAGAGCGAGCGGCTCAGATTTTTGAATGATAAATCAGAAAATCTTAAAGATCAAATAGACCAAGACAAAAAGAGTAATGAAAGGGCTGCCTTCAGTATTGAAAGTTTAAAACAGGAAATGTCATCGGCTGACAAGCAACTTCTGGAATTAACAGCAAAACTGGAACAGCTTAAGGATGAGTACGAAAGTCAAAAGATTAAAACGAGTCAACTGCAGGAGGAAACTGATACATTAAGAAAGATCCAAAAGAACAGGCAAGAAGAAGCTTACCAGCTTAAAAAGGAGGTAGAGCTCCATGAGCTTCAACTGTCATCACTTAAGCAGGAACTGGAACGAACTGCAACAGATAGCAGCGAGCGAAACGCCAGCCTCTTGGAATTTGAGAAAAAGGTAAATACACTTTCTCAAGAGCTTTCGGTTAAAACAAGTAAATTAGATAAGCTTAAGGTAGCTGAAAATGATCACACCAGCCGGATGGAATCCATCACTAAAACTATAGAGGTGATACGCAATGAGGCCACACAGCTCAATAGAAAATTGGATGCCCGGCAAAATGAATATAATCTGACAAAATCCCTTGTTGAAAGTCTTGAAGGTTTCCCAGAGGCCATTAAATTCTTGAAGAAGAAGACAGACTGGAAAAAGAACGCCCCTCTCCTCTCAGATATTTTGACCTGTGATGAAGAGTATCGGGTAACTATAGAAAACTATCTTGAGCCCTTCCTTAATTATTACATTGTTGACACGGAAGCCGACGCCTATGAGGCCATTAACATTTTAAGCGAAGCCGCAAGAGGCAAGGCCAACTTTTTTATTTTGGATAGCTTCGAGGGTTTTACACCTTCAGATACGTCTATTTACGACAGCGCTTTTCCTGCCACTGAAATAATGGAGTATGATGCTAAATACAAAAAATTGATGGCACATATTCTGGATCGGGTGTACATGTTTGAAGGAGACTATCATGACATTCCTGGGGGAGACAATATATTTATAACCAAGAACGGTAAAGTAACCAAGCGTAGATTCAGTATTTCCGGTGGTTCCGTAGGGCTTTTTGAAGGCAAGAAAATCGGTAGGGCAAAAAACCTGGAGAAGCTGGAAAAAGAGATAAAGACGCTTACTAAAAAGAAAATAGAAGTAGAACAAAGCCTGTCCGAAAATCAGAAGCAATTGGAGAAGCTAAGAGTCAATGAATACAAGGACGCCATCTCCAGACAGCAAGAGGAAATCAATCAGCTGAATCAGGAATATGTATCCATAAAAACGAAACAGGAGCAGTTCAATGAAATGCTGTCAGCCGCCGATGTCCGTAAAGAGGACATTTTAGCCAAAATAGACGAGCTCACAGGCCTAATATCACAAAATAAACCCCGGGCTGAAGAAGTAGAAAAAGAGCTGCAGGAGTTTGAAGCCAAACTGGCACACCTGGAAGCAGATCTTAGCGAGCAATCGAGTTTTCTTAGCGAACGTTCTTCGGCTTACAACCAGCAAAACATCTTTTTTCATCAGCAGGAAAACCGGGTAAACAGCATAGGTCAGGAGATCGATTATAAAGAAGAAGCTTTTAAACACAGCTCAGATCGTATCGAAAAAAACAAAAATGAGTTGAATGAGAATGAGCGCGAAATCAAACTTTTGTTAGAAAAGAGCGAGATCAATGACGATGAACTCATTGCTATGTACAATGAAAAAGAGGGAATTGAGGCAGGTGTAAATGAATCGGAGAAAGACTATTACTCCGCTCGTGGGCAAATTGATGAAATTGACAAAAGCGAACGGGAAATTCAGCGGTCACGGGAATCTATAGATACCCTGCTTATGGAACTTCAAAACAAACTGAATGAGACTAAGCTTGAATTAAGTTCCGTAAAGGAGCGGCTTTCCGTAGAGTTTGATGTAAATCTGGATGACTTAATGGAAGATAACGTTTCGATAGAAGCAAATGAGGAAGAGTTACGTGGTCAGGTTGAAAAGCTAAAGGAGAGACTTGAACGCATGGGCCCAATCAACCCCATGGCCATGGAGGCTTATAACGAGATTAAAGAACGTAATGATTTTATTACTACGCAGCGTGACGACCTATTAAAAGCAAAAGAGTCGTTATTAACCACCATTGATGAAATAGATAGTGTTGCCAAGGAAACGTTTCTTGAAGCCTATAATAAGATCAAAACCAACTTTGTTGAAGTATTCAGAAGTCTGTTTACCGAAGAGGACGACTGCGACCTACGCTTAAGTGACCCTGAGAATCCCCTGGAGTCAAGCATAGAAATTATTGCTAAGCCAAAGGGAAAAAGGCCACTAACCATAAATCAGCTTTCAGGTGGAGAAAAAACATTGACAGCTACATCGCTACTGTTTGCCATCTATCTTTTAAAGCCGGCGCCTTTCTGTATTTTTGATGAGGTAGACGCGCCATTGGATGATGCTAATATTGATAAGTTCAACAATATCATAAAGACGTTCAGTCAAGACAGTCAGTTCATTATTGTTACGCATAATAAGCGTACCATGTCCAGCACGGATATTATTTACGGCATAACCATGATCGAGCAGGGAGTTTCCAGAGTAGTGCCGGTTGATTTACGTGAGCTACAAGAATAATTTTCTTACCCGGATCCTCAAAAATAGTATGATAACTTGATGAAGGGCAACTACCTTCAATACCAGAGCTAGGTAACTCTTGACACGTTATCACAGATAACAGCAGCGGCCACACCCACATTCAAAGATTCTGCTGCTTCTCCTCTTCGGGAAATACTAATTTTCCTGGAAATATAGGGTTCAAGTTCCTTTGAAATGCCGTTAGACTCATTTCCCAAAACAATAATACCTTCCTTTTCAAAATACGTTTTATGAATATTCTCCCCTTTCATATAGGTTCCGTAAATGGTGAGTTGGACAGACTTCAAATATTCTGGCAAGTAAGTATAGAACAATTCCACTCGAGTAAAAGAGCCCTTAGAAGCTGAGACCACCTTTGGGTTATAAAAATCTGCGGTCTCACCAGAGGCGATAATTTTCTTAATGCCATACCAATCTGCCACTCTAATAATCGTTCCTAAGTTACCGGGATCATTGATACCATCAAGCGCCAGGACATATTCCGAGTCAACTGAAACAGCAGTATTTGGCTTTATTTCTACAATTGCTAGTGCGCTGTTATTTGACTTAAAATTGCCAAGGGATGAGAGCTCGCGCTGTGTAGCATTGATAATGTCAACCGATTTAAGCCGGTTTTGATGCTTATGTTGAAACTCTGGGGTAGCTACTATTTGTTGCACTTTATAGGACGATTGTAACACTTCGAGGACACTTTTTTCACCCTCAACTATGAAGCGTTGCTCAATCTTCCTGTATTTTTTTAATTGTAGTGATTTAATGAACTTCGTGACTGTTCTTGATACCATAATTTTTTGACGATAGTGAGATTAATTCTCCGTTCTCCTCTCATTCCTTTACTATCACTCCTTTTAAGTAGCTGCCTGGGCACTAAATACCTAAAAGAAGATCAAAAACTTCTGTATAAACAAAAAATTAATGCTCCTAAACCGATAGACACCGAAGAGCTATCGGAATTTTATCAACAACAACCCAACAGAAGGTTTCCCTTAATACCTTTTTCTCCTTACGTGTGGTTTTATTACCATGGCGTAAAGCGGTATTCCACTGAAAAGTATAACGGAAAAAAAGATAATATACGAGAACACTACCGCAAGAAAATCAGTGTGCTGGACTCGTCAAAAGCTAAGAAAATAAGGCGCTTGACAAGAAAGCGCGACAAAAAAATAGCCCGTCAGGATAAAAACATAGAAGAGGGTAACGTATGGATGCGCTGGGGCGAACCGGTTACTGTTTATAATTCAGCCTCCACAGCTGAAAATATTAAGAAGTTTAACCTTTATTTATTCAGCAAAGGCTATTTCAAAGCCAGGATAGATACTACTATAAAACGTCTGAAAAAAAGGGTAATAACAAGTTACCAGATAACTCCAAACCGCCCGTATATCATAGACACACTATTTACTCAAACACAGGATTCAACAATACTTGGGCTATTGGAAGCAAATGCGGAGGGCAGTTTTCTTAAAAAAGGTGATAACTACGATCAAAGTATTATCACAAAGGAGAGAAATCGGATTGATGAACTTCTGAAAGACAACGGTTATTTCGATTTTAGCAAGCAATACATAACATTTGATGTAGATACTGCCTTCAACGGTTCATCCAATGTAGGTATACAAACACGCATTAGCGATCCTATATCTCGCGGATACCACAAAATATTTCATATTGATTCGATCAACTTTGTAAGTGATGCTAACCTGAAAGTACTTCCCGATTCACTACGGTTAAATGAAGAATTTGACGGAATTAATTATCGTTACTTCCAACGGACGTATAATAAAAAAGTGTTGGGGAGGCGCGTTTTCATTGAAAAAGACAGCCTTTATAGCAAGTCAAATACTTTCGCCACTCAACGGCAGCTGGCTAACCTTGATATGTTTCGGTTTATAAACATCAATTATGATTCTACCGGAGGTTCATTGGTAGCCAACATTTATACGAGTCCTCTGAGTCGTTACCAATGGTCTAACGAAATTGGCATAAACGTAACACAAGGTTTTCCAGGCCCATTCTATAATCTATCCTTCAAGAAAAGAAATGTATTTAAAGGAATGGAAACATTGGACCTTAGCGGCAGGATAGGAATAGAGGGTGTAGCGCCTGCTACCGAAATTGATGATATTTACACAAGTATTGAGGCCGGAGCAAATGCCACGATTACCTTCCCACAGTTCGTACTGCCAATAAGCGCTACAGCCAAGGAACGTTTAGGTAAAATAAACCCGAAGACGAGGCTTATAGCCGGTTTTGCCTATACTCAAAGGCCTGAATACACGCGTGAAAACTTCAATTTCTCCAATACCTATTCATGGCAGAACAAAAAAGGCACCCTTTATCAGGTGGCTCTAACCGATGTTAGTATCATTAACTCCGATATTACTGATAGTGACTTTCAGGATCGTTTGGATGAACTAGAAAGTCAAGGAAACCGATTAATAAACTCTTTTGAGCCGTCCTTTGTAAGTAGTACCTATTTAAATGTAGCGTGGAATAAAAATTCCTATGGTCTTAGTCAAAGCAACTCTTCTTTCTTCAGCATATTTCTAGAAAGTGGTGGTACAATATTAAATTTTGTGGATCCGAAAATTATTGAAAACGAAGGTTTGGAAGCATATCAGTTTCTGAAATTCAATTTTGATTATCGTAAAACCAGACCACTTAATCCTAATACTACTTTAGCCTACCGAATAAATGCAGGTATCGCTAAGCCTTATAGCAGTAATGGAGTCCTACCCTATGAAAAGTATTTCTTTGCGGGGGGTAGCAACGGCATTAGGGCCTGGAGGCCAAGGCGCCTCGGTCCGGGGTCCTATACACCACTGGACTCCACAGAAACCGGGGTGTTGGTAAATTATGATTTCGAGCAGCAGGGTGAAATTCTTATTGAAGGCAGCGTGGAGTTGAGAAAGAATTTAGTCGGCTTTATAGACTACGCTCTTTTCTTTGATTTTGGCAATATTTGGACTATTGAAAATGACAATTCCAGACCGGGATCACAATTTGAAGTAGATAGATTCTTTAAGGAAATAGCCCTGAGCGGCGGGTTGGGTTTGCGCTTTGATTTTTCTTTCCTGGTATTAAGGCTCGATGCGGGGGTTAAGCTATATGATCCGGCCAGACCTATAGAAAGACGGTTTATACTGTCCAAGGATTTTTACGAGGCCCCATTTACAGCTGAGGCTTCAGAACCCGTAGTTTTTAATATCGGAATTGGGTATCCGTTCTGACGCTTAAATGTCACCCAACTGAGGTCGCATAACCAACTCTTCAATTACAGTGCGGTCAGACATCGTATAAGCTCCCCATACTGCAAGCGCCACATCTTCACTTTTCATGAACCTCTCTTCCGGTAGCTCCGCTTCTTCCCAGCTTGCCGTTAGCGTAGCGCCCGGAAGAATAGCCGTAACCCTGATATCAAAGGCTTTCATTTCTTCACGCAGCACCTTTGACATACCTAGCATGGCAAATTTTGAAATACAATACGATCCACCGTTTATATAAGGTATAATAGATGCTGTGGAGCACATATTAAAAATATGACCCTTCCTTCTCATTTTCATATCATTAATAAAAGCTCTCGTTGTTCGGTAAGCGCTATACAGATTAGTTTCAATCATACTTTCTAGCACTCCGTCCTCTTCTTCATTTATGGCGCCGGGAATAAAAAAACCTGCATTGTTAACTAGTATATCAATGTCCGTGAAGTTTTCTTTCACCTTTGTAAGGAATCTTGACAGCTCTTCTTTTTTGGATACGTCAGCCACGGAAGTAATTACCCGTACCGAATACTGTTTTGATATATCACGTTCAAGTTTTTGGAGGTCTTGTTCGTTTCTGGCACATGTGGCTATATTGAAACCTTCAGAGGCAAATTTCTCTATAATTGCCCTTCCTATACCCTTTGTACCTCCGGTGACGACGATATTTTTTTTCATATAAAAATCTATTTATGGCGAAAATTATCATTAATTGATTTTCTGAACAACTAAGATATGCTCATTACACAATTAGGATAATGAAGAGCAAAACATATCTCTTATATTAGTGGCCGATGGAAGCGTTAGGTAAGTATTTCCTATTTCTTGGCAAGCTTCTCGTTAACCGAGAGTCATTTGGTACTTACGTTAAACTAGTGATTGACGAGTGCATGGCCATTGGCATAAATTCCATATTTCTCGTTTCACTGGTATCTTTCTTCATGGGAGCTGTTACTACCATTCAAACGGCCTACAACCTTGTCAGCCCTTTGATCCCAGACTATGTTATTTCCTTAGTAGTGCGAGATATGACCATTTTAGAGTTAGCGCCCACGATCATAGGGGTCATTTATGCCGGTAAGGTAGGATCTAGTATGGCCAGTGGTTTGGGTACAATGCGAATAAGTGAACAAATAGATGCGCTGGAGGTAATGGGAATTAACTCTACCAGCTATCTGGTTTTGCCTAAACTCCTGGGCTCATTGTTTATGTATCCATTATTGGTAATACTAGCAGGGCTTTTATCTATTGTAGGAGGTTACCTGGCTGGTCAACTAACAGGTGTGATAACACCCACTGAATACGTTTACGGTATTCGGTTTGAGTTTAACCCATACATGGTAACTTTTGCTATGATAAAATCATTTGTCTTTGCTTTTCTTGTAGCTACAATTTCTTCCTTTAAAGGGTATTATACCACGGGCGGGGCCGTAGAAGTAGGTAAGGCAAGTACATCTGCGGTTACGCAAAGTGTAATTGCTATACTCACCGCCGACTATTTGTTGGCGCAACTTTTACTGAAATGATAAAAATTGAAAACATTCATAAATCATTTCAGGGTAAGACCATACTCAACGGAATAAGCGGTGTTTTCGAGCAGGGTAAGCCCAACTTAATTATAGGCGCCAGTGGCACCGGAAAAAGCGTTCTTCTAAAATGCATAGTAGGGCTCATTGCTCCGGACGAAGGGCATATCTATTATGGCGATAAGGAGTTTACCAATGCATCCAGGGATACAAAAACCGAAATCCGTAGAGAAATAGGTATGTTATTTCAAGGCGGCGCCTTATTTGATTCAAAAACGGTAGAAGAAAATGTGATGTTTCCCCTCGATGTGCTCACCAAAATGCCTCCTGAAGAAAAAATTGATAGAGTAAACTTTTGCTTAAAACGTGTGGGGCTTGAAGGTCAAAACAAAAAAATGCCCTCAGAAATAAGCGGTGGCATGCAAAAGCGAGTGGGCATAGCCAGAGCCATAGTCAATAATTCTCATTTTCTGTTCTGTGACGAGCCTAACAGTGGATTGGACCCTCAAACATCAATCTTAATTGATGATTTGATCCTTGAAATTACAGAGGAGTTTAATATAACCACATTGGTAGTAACACATGACATGAATTCAGTCCTTGGAATTGGCAGTAAAATCATGTTTTTATATGAAGGAATCAAATGCTGGGAGGGAACCAAAGATGAGATAACGGATTCCGGGGTAACAGAATTTGATGATTTCGTTTTTGCCAATAAAGTAATGCAGCGATTGCGATAATTAATATCATGATAATAAAAAAAATATTTGGGCTCGTTTACATTTCGTTTGCCTTATGGTATGCCTACATCCGTAGGGATTTCATCCTTGGCTATCCCGCCATGAATTTCGACTATATTTCTTCCATATTGATCCCTTTAGGGTTAATAGCGTTAGGGATATTCAGGATTAGGAAGTAATTAGAATAATGCGCTCATCTGCACCCGCCCGACATGAGCAATATTATTATTGCCAGATTTACGACCATCATAAACGATATTCAACTGCAAACCACCGGTAATTTTTTGCTGCCAGTTAAGGGACCATATGTAGTTAGTACCTGGCTGCAGCGCCTGTAAAAGCTCGTACCCTAAAGGCGTGTTTTCTTCACCGTTAAATTCAATATCGGTAATTCTAAAGCTGGCATTCAGCGAGCTCTTAACTGCCCTATTGTACTTAATTTCTACAACACCTTCATTAAACTGAGCGTACTCATCACTTTCCTCTGTAAATACATTCTTTTTATCCTGATACCGGTACTGTGCTGTAACCCGGAACTTCAAATTCGGCTGCCAGGAAAACTCAGGGTTGACTCTCTGTCCATCAATTTTGTATTGACGGCCACTCAAAAAGTCTGAATCGGCAACCTTTTCTGACACTGCCGTTTTCAGCCGCAGGTTAAATTGCCGGGAGAAGTTATAACGTGCATTAAAACCATATTCATTTTTATTTCTTAATTCAAAACCGTTGCTTAATAACTGCTTATTACGTTGGCTAATGATAACTGCCTCCATGCCAAACGATGAGCTCAGGCGGTTGAAGAAAAACGTGGATCTGAGATTTCTTTTTTCACTTAAAATAAAATTCTCATCCAGATCACTAATGAAGCCTATCAATCTGGCTTTTAAATCACTATCAGTAGTTTTTAAATCAGCTGTCCACGAAGTATTATTAGAGAATTTGGAAAGCAATGACTTAAGACCTCCGGAATTTCTCCATTTTCTCGGCAGTTGTAAATTAACGCGGTATACGATTAAGTTCTGAAATGCTGTAACAAACTCTGTTCCTGGGGTAAATATTTTAGCGTAGTTCCGCTCATCAGGCGTCAGCGCCTCAAAAAATTCAGTCAGATCCTGAACGCCGTCATCATTTAAGTCGCGCCAGGTATGGGTCCCCTGCCCCGGCGATACGCGGATATAAACGAATTCACGCCTTAATTCACGCCCATTCGATACAGAATAGGTCAATTGAGAATTAACATGTCGGTCAAACCAATTCCCGGACCAGTCCAACCTGCCTGATACTGTCTCCTCCTGCTTACTTTCTCCTTTGAGCTTTAATGTGCGATAATTCATAATTGCTTTTACCCGGTTGTTGCCATAGTCGCGTTCAAAACTGGCCCGACCTGTTTGGGAGCTGGAAAAATCACTTAGTTCACCATTTAAAGGGCGTTTATCTTCTCTATACGCATATTCAAGCTCGAATCTTGTTTTAGAATCTGCAAGATTCCTTATGTAACCCTTATGCTCATTAAAAAACATGGCTGAGGATCTTACCGAATCACTTTCGTTCGATTTCACTATGTTATGATCGATGCTATACCGATATCCGGTAACCAGCCATGGGATTTCATAGGATGCATCCATTGAAAGTTGATCCCATGAGGACTTAACCTCATTTGTATTGTTCAACATCGAAAATACTTTGGATCTAAGCTGTAGCTTTCCTATCCTTTTATCTAACGCAGCCCTATGCTGGCTGCCGCTTACCTGATCGCCACGTTCACGGTTCGAAAAGTCATAACGCATATTGTTATTTTGATCCTTCATTAAATGAACTCCTGCGTTAAAAATATTATCATTAAATCGCCTTATATCTTTTGTCGGATCATAGCTCCAGTCACGATCGTATTCCACATACCTGAATCGGTCAATGGCATTAAAATTTTTATCATCGAACTCAAAATCAAGATAAGCGCTGACATTATAAGTGGGTAATAGTCCCCATTCTCTCTGTTGGCTCTTTAGACCTAGCTTAAACGCGTATCCATGGTCATCCTCAGAGTCAAAATCAGAAAAGAGATTCTTGTCATAATTGGAAAAAGCAACTTCGGTATAGATCGTTTCTTTCTCGCTCAGCTGATAGCTTGCACCAAAAGTTGTCATCTGTCGCTTATTAGGTACAGGAAGTGGGACTACCGGCTCAAATTGACCCTGAGGTACTCCGGACACAGGAGATATCCATTGAAAAACGCGCCCGTTGGCGGTAGACTGAATTTGTACATAGTTTCCATTGCCAGCTCCTACATCTGAAAAAGCCACGTTGAAAAAAGCGCTGTCCGGATCGGTAGAATATTGAAATATCCGTGTTGGATTTCCATCTGAATCTGTCGTATCCTTTTGCGCATATAATACGATCTCCGGTGAGAAAGCAACACTATCAACTCCGCTAGCAACGGCTCTGTCCAGATCATCGCCTACCTCGCTTAAAAGCTGCTTGTTATCATTAGTAAGGTCGAACGTCAAAGGCCTGTTCCTGTTATCAGCCTCACTATAAGTATGAACTCCAAGCTTAAGTTTTCCTAAAGTCTGTTGATGACTTGCGGTAGATATAGTCCGGTTAAAATTCTGATCAGAATACTCATAGTCAATGCGTATTCTTGAAAACTCAGTGATCAAAACCTGATTGGTAAAGGTGACCTCACCTATGTTATAGTCAATTACATAGTCCTTATTAAAACCTCTTTCCAAACGCTTACCATCTAAAAATATCCGCTCCGAGTTCGCCAGGATAATAACAAAAAGCTCATTATTAGGTCCGGGAATCCGATAAGGACCCAGGGAACCCTCTATAGGATCTATTGATACGGATGAGAATTGGCCCTTGGCAACAGAAATCCCGGCAGAGGTAAGCGCCTCGCTCTTACCTAGTTTATAGTTTACTCGGGCCTGGGCTCCTTGCACATTCTTATAAAATCTTAAGAAGTTTGATTCCGGATTTTTAAGTACGATATCCCCGCCTTTCAGTGAAAAGTTCTTGTTATACAGTTCCACCTGTACGTTGTCAAAATCCTGAAGTTGTTGTGTATTTCCCTCTGGTTGATAGGGAACATTTTGATCAGTGATATTGGCGCGGATATTTAGGTCGTCTGTCAGTTTCCCGTCAAGATTGAGGTTCAAGGTAGAGTTAACAAAAACATCCTGGTTATTTCCAAAAGAAATTCCCCTACTGATACTGCCGCTTTTATTGATCTTTGGAGTATCAAAAAGTTGCTCTCTCTTGAGAATACCGGGATCATTAGGCGGGTCCTTAAATAAAGCGCCTGAGTCGTAAAGGGCTAAACTTCTATGAAAATAGCGCTGGTGAAAGCTGACGGGTAGCACTTTGTAGCATACAAGCACAGAGTCGTAAGTTCTGTCAGTTTGAACTAATGCCTTCCCTTTAGAAATATCGTACTTAACTATAACATCATCAATTTGAGTCGTGATTGACTCAGGTTCTACTGAAAGGCTATCTAACTCAAACGAACTGTTAAATGTACTTATCCATTTGCAGCGTTCATTTGAAAATTGAGCTAATACACTCTCAGGTATAATAAGCAACAGCAGTATTATCAACCACCTCATTACTGTTCTTCAGTAGAAAGCTCTATAAAGAAAGAGGTACCCTTGCCTACTTCCGTTTCGAACCAGATTTTACCCCCCGCATGCTCTACGCCATGCTTAGCTATTGCCAAACCTATCCCCGATCCTCGTTCTTTAGTACTAAAGTTTGGAATGAATACCTTCGCCCGGACCTCTTTACGAATTCCCGAGCCACTGTCGGTAATTTCAAGCCTGACCCGGTTATTGCCGACAGAAGCCAATTTAAATCCGATGTGAGCTTCATTTTCTTCGGACGCCTGGATGGCATTAAGTATGATATTATTAATAATTCTCCCCATCAATTGTTCGTCACCCAGGGTATATACCGGCTCGGCATCAATTTGTAAGCCTATGTTAACACCTTTATTCGATTTATGAAGGCTGACGGTGTTTCTTACGATATGCACTAATTCGTAACGCTCTTGCTCGGGAATTGGCATTTTAGCGAATGTACTGAACGAAGACGCAATGTCATTTAATGTTTCGATCTGTTGAAGTAAGGTATTCAGGGGCCGTTTCATATCGCCTTCCTTGTCTTCATCTCTTATTTTTCTACTCAAATGCTGAAGTGTGAGCTTCATAGGCGTCAGCGGGTTTTTGATCTCGTGAGCTACTTGCTGTGCTATTTCCCGCCACGCAGATTCTTTTTCACTTTTGGCCAATGCACGCTTACTTTGATCAAGATTCTCCAGCATCTTATTATATTCACCTACCATAAGACCTATTTCATCTTCCGCCTCCCAAGTAAGCGGTTCATTGGACCCTGTAAGTGTAGTACGTTTTAGTTTCTGAGTTATGAAACGAAGCGGGAATGTCAACCAGTTTGAAGCCAGATACGAAATGATCAAGAAAATGATAAAGACCACAGTAAAGACATTGATTACATTGGTAAGTACCGTAATCTGGCTTTGCTCTAAGTTATATTCAGACTTAAAGTAGGGAATACTCACAATACCGATCAACTCCCCTTTTTGAAATGACTTAACGGCGAAGAAAGTGGTATTGTATATTAAACTTCCTACAAACTCCTGAAGTATATAAGAGTTTTTACCTTTCTCTTTTATTTGACTCAGCGCCTCTGGGTTAATGTACTCACTCAGTAGGTCATTTTCAAAAATTTGTGGCTGGCTTGAAGCGATGAGCCTTCCCTTGATGTTGAAAAGATTGACGTCAGCTCCTGAGTATTTTGAGACTTCTGTAAGTTTTGAACGCAGTTCTTCAGGGTCCACGCTCACATGACTAACGTAATTGTTAAGGTCATCGCTTACATTGTTGCTTATGCTTTCTGCTTTTTTAAAATACTCCTGATTTACTTCCTTTTCAAAGGATGAATTAATTAAGCTCAGCGTGGTAAAGCTTACTGCAATCAAGGGCATAAAAAAAGCAAGGTTCAGGTATAGCTGTATTTTTGCCGAATAATTCAGATTTTCAGTTTGAAGGGCGAAATAAATAGAATAAATTCCGGATACGATCAGGATTAAAAATACCTGTGATAAAAAGAGAAATGAAAAGTTGGAAAAAACATCGGTAAACGGGTGATCATCCGAACTTATAACAATTATTTTCGAGTCGACATCCTTGAGCGCTGTGTGCCAAAACCCCTTGCTTTTGATCGTACTTTCGTAGAGTTGGGGCTCAGAAAACAGTGATTTCCGGAAATCCAATTCATAGTTGAAATCTCCGGAACTATACTGAATAACATTCCCCCTAAATATGGCATAACTATAGTTATTGTTTTGGTATGGCATTAAGAGGCGATGATCCACAAGAAGCTCAGGATAAACACTTTCAGGAATGATACGCTTTAGATTTAAGTCAATTATGACGTATCCCACTACCAAACCACGCTTTTTTATCTCTATGCGATTCAAGTACCGCTTAGAGGCCTCAGCATTTGGGCTATTGATAAAATAAATGTCAGGATAACTGGTAGCGTATGAATTGAAATTATCAAACTGCCCGGGAGTTAACGATACTGGCAGACTGCTAAAAGGTCGACCTGAAGAGTTGTAGAGGTAAATATCTATATCATACTTATCAAAGTAATTACTCAGGTAGACTTGCCGGATCTTTGTCTCAACTATCTCTTTACTCAAAAAGGGACTTGACATCCTGCTCTGGATAAAAACATCATTCTTTATCTTACCGTTGGCCTCATCGAGCAGAAATTCTGCAAGATTATCATTTTGAATAAGTAGCTGATTGGCAAAACGCTTTTTCTTTTTATAACTCGCCTCTTTCTCGAAGTCGTAAACAGCTATAGAACCCAAGGCTGCTCCTCCAATCATAAAAATGAAAAAGTATAAAAAAGTACGATATTTTAGTTTTTTAACAGATTTAAATAAACCGGTGAAATGGACTAATAATAGCACAGTTATACCAATAATAAGCGAAGCCAGGAACTCTTGTGCTATGGAAAAATTAACTATGGAAAAAAGAAAGGCAGCTATAAAGACTCTTAACAGAAATGCTATTCGAGATAAATTGGAGGCCTGCACTATCATGAATAAGGCATGAAACGCAAAAAATATCGTAGTAATAAACAACAGTATTATAGAGAAGCCCACAATGCGTCCTATATCAAAACCAAGACTTTGATTAATATCAAACGTTAACTGGGAATTATGATATAGTGTCTGAAAAATGAGAAATTCAAAGTGGAAGATCAACAGTCCCAGACCAATAAACAGTACCGGCATTATCCATTCCCTTAGTACCTTAGGCTTGGTTGGTACTGACTTCAAAAAAGATTCCTGATTATAGAATAGGTAAAATCCTACCAGGCAAAAGCAACATATGTTAATAAAAAGATCTCCCAATGACGGGTTAAAATCAGAAGAAGCAAAGTAACTGGACTCAAACAATGTACTCTCCGTAAATGAGTGGGGAAAACTTAATGACAGCATCGCCCCTCTTAAGGCCAAAAGCGATACTATCAGTGCTGCAAGTCCGAAGTAGGTTTGTCCACTCCTGGAAAGCCAATTAGAAAGCCTAAATAGTACAATTACAAGCAGAACAGTTCCAGTTAGAATAATCCATATATTAAGAGGTGATGATGTCAGAGGGAGTTGACGTGAATCATCAATCACTACTTTGAAAAGGCAGTTATCTTCGCCCAGGCAGATCAAATCACCTTTAACGGAGTTAATACTTCCCAATGTCACATTTTGTATAGGAAAAACACTGGGATTGCAGGAAGACTTTATGTAGTCGTTCTCTATTTTATAACCCGTGTAGAGCGGTAGTATGGCGTAAACTTCAAGAGCTTTGTTGGCAATTTCCCAACGTCTTACTAAATAGCTCTTTCTTAGGTCATTAATAAACCTATATCTGTAATTTCCACGTATACTTTTATATTCAGGGACATAGCGATAATCCGACCAATAAGCCAGCCTCCCTGCACGAAAAATAAAAAAGGGATACTGCCCAATGGAATTTAGCTCCTCAAACATGAAATCGGACGTACTTTCAACTACTTCAAGCACAGGTACCATATCACGTTGAATCCTAGAGAGCTCTCCTGTTAAATTATACTCTATGTCCTCTTTCTCTTGAACAATCGCTGTGCCGCGGCCAATAATTAGCATTATTGTCCCTGAGGCAATGAGCAGTATAGCCAATGCTATAAGCTTAATATCAAGGTTTGATCTAATCAAATTGTTAAAGTATAGAATCGGATAAATATAACCGATTTGAGCTAATTCCCGTTTTTGGGATCAAAGTCTATGCCACCAAAAAGATGGAGAAAAAGAATACGCGAATACCTAAAACTCACCGGTAAAAAGATAATCACGGCTAGTACTATACTGATGAAATAGATATAAAGGGGAAAGTCACCAACGATCGACAGGCCAAGTCCAACGGCTACAAAAAGCGCAACAGAAAATGCATAGCTGATATACATAGCCCCAAAGAAAAATCCCGGCTCACGTTCAAACCGAAGTCCACAAGAGGGACAATTTTTATTCATTTTTTGAAAACCGGAAAGGTTATAGGCGCTGGTCACAAACATGCTACCAGAACGACAACGGGGGCATTTACCATGCAATATTGCGCTTCCTTTCGATCTGTTTGGCATTTGCTTTACTATTTCTATACCATAAATAACTCACCACGCCTATTGCTAAATAAGGCATCACGAAAAGATATAGAATTCCAAAATTCAAGCTCGCTCCTATCCCTACATCTCCATTACTTACATTATTCTCTATGGTAGCCCGGCACATAGCACATTGGGCAAAACTCGTAGCACAAGCAAACACCATTAAAGTGAGCGTTATAAATATCTTCTTCATCTTTCTTTCCTATTATTTATAAAGATAACAGCTAACGGCCAGAAAAGACTAATAATACGGACTAATCATAAGGTAAACAATAACACCGGTTACGGCTACATATAACCAAATGGGAAAAGTGATCCTCGCCAATTTTTTATGTTTATCAAAACGTTGAGCCAAAGCGCGAACGAAGGTAAAGAGTACCATCGGTATGATTGCAATAGATAAGATAATATGGGTAATCAAGATAAAAAAATAAACATATCTGATAGAACCCTCTCCGCCATAAGATGTGGAAGTGGAGGTCATATGATAAATAACATACATGACTAAAAACAACGCGGACAACCCAATGCATGTCTTCATTAAATTTTCATGTAGACTCCTATTTCCCTTTTTTATTGCTATTACTCCCATGACTAATAGTAACGCTGTCAAACCGTTAATGCTAGCATATATTGGTGGTAAAAAAGAAAAGTCATATCCTTCAACCTTAATACCAAATAAAGCAGCTACGGCCAATGGTATTACTACTGACAAGACTATAATGAGTCTATTATATCTGGTATCTAATACTTCATTCATTCTCCAACAAGATCTTTATCTCTACTATTAATCGATCTAATTCTTCTAGGTCAGTATTATAATAACCTCTGATCCTACCTCTTTGATCGTGTAGTATAAATTGGTTTATAGTATCAGTAACAAAGCCACAATGCATAAGTTTTTTAAATAATGTACTATCTAGGGCAGCATTATAATCATGAGTAATAAAGGACATATCGCTGCTAAATAGGGATTTCAATCTGGATCTCACATTGTTTAAGTCACTTAAAGCAAATTCAGCATCCTGTCTAAAGAAGAGAGTCACGTTGGCCCTCTTACTGTTCACGTCGGAAAGGTTAACCCGAAACGTATCCCTAGGGTATTCACAATCTGTAAAAGGAAGACTTACTCCCTCGCTATGATAATAAGGGATGTCAAACTGGTTTTTACCAAACGACTTCAAAAAAAGAAAAATAAATACTGGAATAGCCAGAATTGCTAATAACAGGGAAAATTGAAAAACACGCTTGCTCATAAAACAAAAAAGGCTAAAACCGAAGCTTTAGCCTTTATTTAACATCATTAATAATTAGAATCTAATTTCGTAGATCGCCGCGCCTTCATAAATAAAAGCTATGAGCATCCAAACAATAAACACCGTAGGTATAAGTATTGACCATACCAACACTTTTACTTCATATTTTAAGTGCATAAATTCTGCGACTATGTAAAACGCCTTTACAATGGTCATCAGTACGAAAATCGATACCCTGGTCATTGCCATCTCCAAAGGTACCGTAAAAGCAATAACAAACTCAAGAATAGTTATAGCCGCCATGTATCCTGCGGTAACCCAAATTTTTTTGATTTTTGCCTTATCTACAGGCTGTGGTTGAACGTGTGTGGTTTCTTCCATTATTTCTTATGTTAAACAAGGTAAAAAAATGTGAAAACAAAAACCCAGACCAGATCTACGAAGTGCCAGTATAAACCTACCTTTTCTACCATTTCGTAGTGACCTCGTCTATCGTATACACCTGTTATTGTATTATAATAGATCAAAAAGTTCAGTACAACGCCACTTGCTACATGAGTGCCATGAAATCCGGTAATAAAAAAGAAAAAAGCAGCAAATCCTGGTGGGCCATATTCATTAATAGTCAAATTCGCTCCGTATACTGTACTAGTAATCCATTCTCCGTTGATCAGAAATTTTGCTAAAGATCCTACGTCGGTACCATGAATAAAATGGCTCCATTCCCAAGCTTGACAACTAAGAAACACTATGCCTCCAACGATAGTCCAAAGCATCCACTTCTCTACGTCTTTCCTATCCATGCGGTGGCCTGCTTCCACTGCTAAAACCATAGTTACACTACTCATAATAAGAATAAAAGTCATGATACCAACGAATACCAAGGGTAAGTGCACACCATGTAAAAAAGGTACCGCTTCAAACACTTTCTCAGGAATTGGCCAATACTCTTGGCTGGATATGAACGCATCCGCCGCGCCTTCATAAGCTGGATGTGCTGATCTAACCAAACCATAAGTAATAAGTAAAGCTGAAAAGGTAAAGGCATCAGAAAGCAGGAAAAACCACATCATCAGTTTTCCATAGCTCGCTTTTAAAGGCGATTGCCCGCCGTCCCAAACATTGCCTTTAGATTTAATTGTAGTAGCTGTTGCCGACATAGGTTGATAGTGTTATCTAAAAGTATTAATGGTATATCAAGAGAAAAACAAACAAATAAATCCAAAGCACATCCAGAAAATGCCAGTAAGAAGCACACATTTGAATTTGTGTCAAATTTTTGGAATGAACTTTATATCTAAATGTTGAAATTAAGACAATTATTAGAAAAATAACACCACTTACCAAGTGTAAGCCATGAACACCTGAAAGTACATACAAAAACGACCCACTTGGATTACCAACAAAATAAATGTTATCTGCGACCAAGTCACTCCATACCACCAGCTGACTGATCAAAAAAGCCACACCCAAGGCTGAGGTAATAGAAATAGCTAGCTTTACTTTTTCCAAATCGTTACTCTTTGCCGACACAAGCGCCCAATGCATAGTAACGCTGCTTATTAAAATAAGCACAGATGAAACCCACATTGACATAGGCAAGTCGAATTGTGTCCAATTTCCTTCCCCTTGACGTACGATATAAGCGCTAGTAAGCGCCGCGAATATCATCACCACGGTTACCATAAAAAGCCACAACCCAAATTTTCTAGGATGCATGGCAAGTGTTTTCTTGGGTTCTTCTACAAGTTTGAGATTTCCTGTTATCTTATCCTCCATTTTATTTCACTATATCTAATAAGTAGGCTATTTGTACTATAGGCAGATATAAAAAAGAGCCAAACATAATTCTTAGCGCCGACTTTCGGTTTCCGTTTTTCATTAGAGAAAAAGTTTGGCTTAGAAAAAGCACACCACAGACAGTCACTACTAACGCTGAATCAATTCCTGTGATACCAAACTTTGCCGGAAGTAAGCCAAGTGGTATCAAGAAAAGGGTATATATCATAATCTGGATAGCCGTATTCACATCTTTTTCACCCCTGGATGGTAGTAACTTAAAACCCGCTTTTTTATAATCGTCATCAGCTACCCAAGCTATCGCCCAGAAATGAGGAAATTGCCAAATGAATTGAATACCGAAAATAATTAGAGCTTCATATGTAATGGCGCCTGTAAACGCCGTCCATCCTAACAATGGTGGAAGAGCGCCGGGAATAGCGCCTACAAAAACAGCTATGGGGCCTACCCTTTTTAAGGGTGTATAAACAAAACTGTAAAGCACCATAGATACTACAGATAACAAGGTGGTCAGCGCATTCGTGAAGATCATAAGGATGGACAGACCTAGAGCGGCGATCGCAATCGCAAAGATCATGGCTTCTGCAACATTTAACCGGCCTGTAGGAAGAGGCCGGTCCATAGTACGAACCATTAAACGATCCAAATCCTTCTCGATAATCTGATTAATGGTAATAGAAGCGCCGGATACCAAAAATCCACCTAAACAGATCCAAGTTAAATTAAGCCAGCTTAACGATCCGCCACTTCCAAGCGCATAGCCAAATCCGCAGGAAAACGCGACTAAGAAAGATAACCGGAATTTAACCAGCTCATAAAACGAGCGTACTTTTGTAATAAAAACCGGATTCGCTGTAGTTTGTAAGTTATTAAGCATAAAAAACAACCCTCCGTTTCGAAACAATTTGCAAAAATAGTAAAAATTGGAATCCAAAAGCCATCGTGCCTACAAGTAAATGTATGGGTTGCATTGCTGGCGGAAAACCCCCATAGGCCATCATTATTCCCGACAATATCGATACCATAATGATAACAGCTAAACCCTGAAGTAGTTTCGACTTAAATAAGGATTCCCTTAACAAATAGAGTACTACAACATGAATCGCAAGTATCAGCCATGAAAATGATCTATGAATAATAAATTCAATGCCTAATGATTCAATCCAAAGGTCACGTGATGCGTTTCCAAATGCAACTGAAACCCTATCAATTGCCTCTCTGACCTGGGTACCCATAGCTACTTGCATAAGCGTTAAAATCATGCAAAAAATTAGTACATAGCGCACCATTCCTGAATTCATAACTATCATAGTGAAAGGCCGCGATACCTGCGCATAAAGCCAAATAAGTAAAGCCACAATAAACAGAGCAATAAACATATGTACAGTGATCATCCATGGCAACAAGTTAGTAGACACCACAATTGAACCTATCCAACCTTGGAATAAAACCAGCACAAATGTAAGCGTAGCAATAACCGGAATGAATCTATGTTTTCTTAAAGCAAATGAAATAAAGGTTGTTCCAAGAATAAGCAAACCGATCACCGCCCCTATCAGCCTATTGATATATTCAATCCACGTTTTAACTGCATTAAAATCAGCTTCTTGTAAAATGGACTCATCGCTTAAGATAGCTTCCGCTGTCTGTCGGTATCCAAAAGCTGTTAAATATTTAGCAAAGTGCTCATTTTTTTTTGCTCTTTTCAAAGCATATATATTTTTATAGTTATCGGGTAATTGATCAATACTTGTGGGTGGAATCCAGCTACCAAAACATTTAGGCCAGTCAGGACAACCCATACCCGAACCTGTACTTCTTACAATACCTCCGACTAAAATCAAAAGATAAACGGCTATCAAAGTTATCAGACTGATACTTCTAAACAGCCTGATCTATTTTAAGACCTTACTTTTCATCCACAACAACCACCTTCTGATCTGAATCTGTTTCTAATTTGATCATGTCATTTTCATGAGGCAGATTAGATTCGGGAGTTTCAGAAAATGGAATAGTCTGCGGAATAAAATCTTCTTTAGCGCTAGGTTTACTGTAATCATATGGCCATCGGTACACGGTTGGAATTTTGCCCGGCCAATTACCGTGTCCCGGATTCACAGGTGTAGTCCATTCCAACGTATTAGATTGCCAAGGGTTAGTAGTCGCCTTTCTACCCCTATACATACTGTAAAAAAAGTTAAATAAGAATATAAACTGGGCGCCTAAGGTTAGAATCGCCGCCACACTTACAAACATATTCAGATCTGTGAAATTATTTAACGTATCAAAATTGGTGAAAGAGTAATACCGTCTGGGATATCCTGCAATTCCTATATAATGCATAGGGAAAAACACCATATAAACCCCTACAAACGTCAGCCAAAAATGAATGTACCCAAGCTTTGCATCCATCATTCTCCCGTACATTTTGGGGAACCAATGGTAAACCCCGGCCAATAGACCAAAAAAGGAAGCGCTGCCCATTACTAAATGAAAGTGAGCAACAACAAAATATGTATCATGTAACTGAATATCGATAGCCGAATTACCAAGAAATATACCTGTTAACCCTCCGGATATAAAGAAAGACACCAGACCTATTGAAAACAACATTGCAGGGGTAAATCTAATGTTACCTTTCCAAAGTGTTGCCAAATAGTTGAATACTTTAACCGCTGATGGGACGGCGATAATCAACGTTAATAACATAAAGATGGATCCGAGAAATGGATTCATGCCTGTAACGAACATGTGATGCGCCCATACAATAAATGATAAGATGGCAATAAACAAAATGGATCCTACCATTGCCTTATATCCAAATATGGGTTTACGCGAGTTCGTGGCAATCACCTCAGAAGTTATACCCAATGCCGGTAATAAAACTATATAAACCTCGGGATGACCCAAAAACCAAAAAAGGTGTTGAAATAGTATTGGGCTTCCTCCTTGGTTAGGTAAAGCCTCGCCACCTATATAAATATCTGATAAGAAGAAGCTAGTTCCAAAACTTCTATCGAAAATGAGCAGTAATGCCGCAGAAAAAAGTACCGGGAAAGATAACAATCCAATTACCGCTGTAATAAAAAATGCCCAAATAGTTAGTGGTAACCGAGAGAAGGACATTCCCTCTGTTCGCAAATTTATCACCGTGGTAATATAATTAATGCCACCTAATAAACTAGATACGATGAAGAGCGCCATTGCCGCTAGCCAAAGCGTCATACCTAAACCAGAACCATTCACTGCCTGAGGAAGTGCACTCAACGGAGGATAAATAACCCATCCCCCAGAAGCTGGACCAGTTTCTATAAAAAGCGAAATCAACATGATAACACTGGAAGCAAAAAAGAACCAGTATGATAGCATATTCATAAATCCAGAAGCCATATCTCTTGCACCAATCTGTAGCGGTATAAGAAAGTTGCTAAAGGTGCCACTTAAACCTGCAGTCAGCACAAAAAATACCATTATCGTACCGTGCATAGTAACAAGCGCCAAATAAAATTCAGCATCTAACTTACCCTCAGCGGTAATCCATTCTCCCAGAATAGGACGTAACCATTCCAGTTGCATGTCAGGAAAACCTAATTGTAATCTAAATATGACCGAAAGTAATCCACCTATTAATGCCCAAGCAATACCGGTAATAAGAAACTGCTTACCGATCATTTTATGGTCTATTGTAAATACATAGGTAGTCCAGAAGTTACCATGATGCTCGTCATGATGTTCATGACCATCGCTGTGTGTTTCTTCGGTTACATGAATATCTGCTATTGCCATTTCTTTATTCTTATAATGAAGCTTTTAAATTATTTTCATCGCCTTCTACCATCCCTGATTTGATTTTTGCCAGCTCCCTATTAGCTTCCGGCACTTTAGCCAAATAGTCAGGATTAAGTTTCAACCATGTCGGCTGCTCTGCTTTCCATTTCTCATAGTCCGCAGGTTCATCAACCACGAGTTTCATCACCATGGAAAAATGTCCTCTTCCACATATTTCCGTACAAGTTACAAAATAATTAAACTCTGGATTTTCGAGCTCTGCGCGCATTTCCGCTGTGGATTTCGTAGCCGTAAATTTAAAATGTGTAGGCATACCCGGTACCGCGTCCATTTTTACCCGGAAATGGGGTAGGAATACGCTGTGTAAAACATCCCTTGCCCTTATTTTCAATAAGACTTCTTTGCCTTTGGGAATATGCATTTCTATAGGCATAAAATCATCATAAGTATTTTTATCGCTCAAATCCATACCAAATTGATTGACAGCATCAATCATTTGATAATTGTATTCTCCTAATGCATTATCCTTTACCCCAGGATATCTAACTCCCCAGGCAAACTGGTATCCCATAATCTCAATAATTTCGGCGTCTGACTGGGCTTCGCTAGTGATATCATTCCAGGCTCGTAAACCAGTAAACACTAACCCTGTTAGAACCAAGGCCGGAACTACGGTCCATAATATTTCTATTTTGTGATTGTCGGGATAAAATGACGCTTTACGTCCTTCCTTATGTTGGTAAGCATAACTAAACCAAAACAGTAGAACATTAGTGATTAGAAAAACTATTCCCGTTACGGCCATGGTCGTCCAGAAAAGGGTATCTGTTACGATCCCATGTTCTGAAGCAACAGGAAGTGTATAATCATCAAAATATGTCCACGAATACCAAAAAAAGAATCCGAAAGCTCCAAAAAGGAAAAACATGAATAAGGCGGCGTTCACCTTGTTACTGGTAGTTGCCACTTTCTTATTAGACCCTTTTACCACACTTACCAATCTGCTTATCCTAAATAAAGTGTAAAGGATAATGAGCAGTAGTAATACCCCAAAAATGACTATGAATTGAAACATATACTAATTTTAACCTTTAATTAAATATGATGATGCAAACTTTCACCTAACATTGGATGATTACGAGCGTATAGCGGCGATTTCTCGAGATTTGAAAGAGTAACGAATAAAAAAGCAACTGCAAAAATCATAAACATACCAATCTCCATAAAACCAAAACCTCCATCATTTTGCATGACACCTGGTGTGATCATCAAGTAAAAATCAATGAAATGACCGCCGATAACGATAGGACATACAACTTTCAACATCGACATATGTCTTTTCGCATCTCTTGTCATTAATAACAAAAATGGAAGGAAGAAGTTAAGAATTAAATTAACAAAAAACACACCTTTATACTGACTATCTAACCGCTGTATAAAATAAACCGTCTCCTCCGGAATATTAGCATAATAGATCAACATAAACTGTGAAAACCATATATATGTCCAAAAGACGCTAAATCCAAAAACAAACTTTCCTATATCATGCAGGTGGTTAGAATTAACCACTTTCAAATATCCTTTCTCCTTGAGCATAACGACAATGAGTGTGATTACCGCCAAGCCATTTACCCACCAACTTGCAAACATGTACCATCCAAACATAGTACTAAACCAGTGCGGGTCAACCGACATCACCCAGTCCCATGCGGATATTGACGATGTTACTGCAAAAATTACTAAAAAAATAGCGGAATATTTACGCGCTTTATACCAGTGCGACTTATCTCCATCCAAATCTTCAGCTAGCATCTCACGTTTGATCCAAAGAAAGAACAGATACCATAACGCGAAAAAAACAACCATTCGTACTACATAAAAGATGGGGAATGTACCCATTTCCAAAGGCCAATACCACAAAGAAGCTTTACCTTGTATGATTTTATCACCACCTTCTTCTATCGGTACATATAACGAAGCATGAGTCCAATGGAAAACATCATGATTCACTACAAACCAGGAAATTATCATTAATATACCAGCAAAAGGCAACCAGTGCGCCATAGCCAGTGGTATTCTCTTCATACCAGCAGACCATCCCGCTTGAGCTGCATACTGTATAGCAACGAAAAATAGCCCGATAATACCGAGGCCTGCAAAATATACATTATTGATCCACAAATTTGAGAATAATCTCTTCAACCAGGGTGCACTGCCATGATGATGGCCACCGTCCTCTGCATGATTATCACCCTCTCCATGAGTACCTTCATCAATGCTGGCAGTTAACTCTTTGCTGTCCATACCACCTACCAAGGCATGACTTTCTTCTGTGTGACCTCCGGATCCTAACGCCAGTATAGTACCCAATACCGTGAACACAACACCCACGATGCCAATCACCATAAGATTTTTCTTGGCCTTGGGCGTAAATGTATATCTCTCTTCTTTTACTTCCGTTGTATATGCCATTTGTGCTAACTCTGCAAACTATTGATTTTGAAGTTTTTTAACATAATGAGAGATTTTCCATCGATCTTCCGCACTGATCTGTGAACCATGCGCTCCCATTAAACCTTTACCATTGGTAATCACGTGAAAAATATGACCTGGCGTAATATTTTGATAAGCCATACCTGTTAAATTAGCGACACCTGGATATTTTTCTGCGACAAGACCATCAGCTTGACCTTTAGATCCGTGGCAGTGTTCACAAAATCGATCGTAGAGTACTTTACCATCTTTAAGTACTACCTCCATTTGAGTAGAATCAATCTTGGTGGTATCAAAAGGACTTATTACATACTTTGCCGCATATACCAAACTGTCCTTAGGTATCCGATAAGGTAGATACCCCCCTTCAGAACGTCTCACTGTGTTAGCCGGAGGTACTCTCATATTCATTCGGTTCGGATTTAACGGATTGGAATTGTAATATTCTCCGTGACCGTCTTCCGTATTATTTAGAAATTGTGCTGCCTCACCGGCGCTTTCATCCGTGATTTGAGTTAACGGTTCGTAGGGCACGGTGTGATACATATTCGGCGCATACTCATAGCCTTGATTATCACCACCTGCTCCACAGCTCCATAAAAAAGCTACAACAACAGCTACCCATAATATTTTGATTTTTTGGTTCATAGTATGTAGAAGCATCCTAGTCATCAGAAGTTCTTATCATTAATTTCCTCCGCAGACGTTTCCTTAACGATTTTCTTAATGTCTTCTTTTTCCAATTCATTGTTAGCAAGATCTATAGCCATAACGTGCTTATCGTCTGTAATCCTAATGTCCATTAATCTAGGCTTTTTATAAGGCTTTAGGTCGCTTACAATCATAAATGTAGCTACCATACCTAGCGCAGATAATAATACCGTAAGCTCAAAAGTTACAGGAACAAAAGGAGGCAGGGAAACAAAGTCCTTTCCTCCAATAATCATTGGCCAATCTGCACCTGACATCCATATTTGCATGGTAAGGGCTAAAGTACAACCCAACATACCAAACATGAATGCAGCTATCGGTAATCGCGTTCTTTTGTAACCCAGGGCTTCATCGATTCCATGAACCGGGAACGGAGAATACACCTCCTGAATTTTTACACCGCTTTGCCTTACCTTTTTTATTGCAGATAAAAGGATATCTTCATCATCATAAATCCCTAATATAAAATTTTTGTTCTTCTCCATTAGCTCGCTTTTCTTGATGATGTTTTGATAATACTTTTAACTTCCGCCATATTAATTACCGGGAAAAACTTGGTAAAAAGCAAAAATGCAGTACCAAACAAACCAAAGGTGAATACATAAACCCCTACGTCGTAAATTGTTGGGTAAAACATGGCCCAACTGGAGGGCAGGTAATCTCTATGTAGAGATGTAACAATAATTACAAATCGTTCAAACCACATTCCAATATTTACAACTATTGAAAGTATAAATGTGGCGGCAATATTGGTTCTGATTTTTCTGAACCAGAATAATTGCGGTGAGATCACATTACATGTCATCATAGTCCAATACGCCCACCAGTAGGGTCCTGTCATTCTATTTAAGAAAGCGTATTGTTCCGCCTCTACACCAGAGTACCACGCAATAAAAAACTCAGTTATATAGGCAATACCTACAATTGAGCCGGTGATAATGATTACTATATTCATTAGCTCAATATGACCTATGGTAATATAATCTTCCAACTTGAAAGTTTTCCTCGTGATTATCATTAAGGTCAATACCATGGCAAAACCTGAAAAAATCGCTCCGGCCACAAAATACGGTGGAAAGATGGTAGTGTGCCATCCTGGAATTACAGAGGTAGCAAAGTCAAAAGATACGATAGTATGCACGGAAAGTACGAGTGGTGTAGCTAAACCTGCCAGTATTAATGCTACGGATTCATAACGCATCCATGTCTTAGCTGCGCCGTCCCAACCGAATGATAAAGCGCCATAAACCACCTGAGAAATTTTGTTCTTGGCTCTGTCGCGAATTGAAGCGAAATCTGGAATCAACCCAATATACCAAAATACCAATGATACTGTAAAATAGGTGCTAATTGCGAAAACATCCCAAAGCAGTGGAGAATTAAAATTAACCCATAAAGAGCCAAAGGTATTAGGGAGAGGCAACACCCAAAAAGCCATCCATATACGTCCCATATGCAGGCCTGGAAACATAGCGGCGCAAATTACTGCGAAAATCGTCATAGCTTCAGCAGCCCTATTAATTGACATTCTCCATTTCTGCCTGAACAACAGCAGAATCGCAGAGATCAAGGTTCCGGCATGACCGATTCCAACCCACCACACAAAATTGGTGATGTCCCACGCCCAGCCTACTGTTTTATTTAAACCCCAAACACCAATGCCTTCCCATAAAAGCATAAACACACAATAAGCGCCAATACCCAATGTTCCTAAAGACATGGCCATGGCCAACATCCATGAGAGAGTTGGTTTTCCTTCTACCTGTCTACAAATGTCTTCAGTTACGTCGTGAACAGTTTTACCGCCTGTAACAAGAGGTTCTCTGATAACTGAAACGTATTCCAGATTTTGCTTTTCCTCTTTTACAACAACTTCATCTAAAGGAATTGCCATGATTTATAATTTATTTATTTTATGCTTTGTCTTTATTTCTGATTTTGGTGAGGTAGGTCACATTCGGTTTAACACCAATTTCCTCTAAAACATGGTAAGCTCTCGGTTCACCAATTTCTTTAGTAACAATATAATCTGCCTCTTCCGTGTCATTGATCTTCAATAGCTTCGATATCTTACTATTGGGATCATTCATATCTCCGAATACCATTCCTTCAGTAGGACATGAACTAGCACAAGCTACTTCTATATCTCCATCTTTCAAAGGACGATTTGCTTTTTTCGCCTTCAATTTTCCATCCTGGATACGCTGAACACACATAGAGCACTTCTCCATCACTCCCCTTGATCTAACGGTAACATCTGGATTTAATACCATCTTGCCGAGGTCGCTATTCATAGCAATATTGACATTCTCGAATTTAGAATTGTCGTGATATTTGAACCAGTTGAAGCGCCTTACTTTGTACGGACAATTGTTTGCACAATATCTGGTACCTACGCACCGATTATAGGTCATCTGATTCAGACCTTCAGAACTGTGTGTGGTCGCTGCCACAGGACATACCGTCTCACATGGCGCATTATTACAATGTTGACACATCATCGGCTGGAAGGTAACTTCAGGATTTGCAGCCACTAACTCAAGCTTTCTTGAATCCATCATATCTTTTTGGTCGTCATCAAGTTCGTCATCAGGAGCACTGCTATAGTAGCGGTCTATACGCAGCCAGTGCATATCTCTACGATTGATAACTTCTTCCCTACCGACCACAGGTATGTTATTTTCCGCTTGGCAGGCTACATGACAAGCACTACAACCGATACATGTATTAAGGTCTATGGCGAGACCCCAGTGGTGATTTTTATATTTATGCCCCTTCCATAAAGTTAAAGCTCCAGGATGCGTGTCACCGGATTCCTCCTGCCACGTAGAAATGTGAGGATGATACCGGCCTGCTCCCGGGTTTTTCTGATATTCCGACAATATAGTTTCCTGAATCACCGTTTCCCGCCCCATATATGTTTGTTGGGTCTGGGTCTGAGCTACTTGATACGTTTCTTCTAGCACCTCGACTGAAACTCCTGATATCACGGCATAAGACTCCATCCCATTTATTTTTGAAATAAGTGGATATGCATTGACACCACGACCATCCGCTACCTTGCCCGCACTTGTACGACCATAACCTACGGATAAACCAATAGACCCTGGCGCTTGTCCGGGTTGTATAACCACCGGCGCTTTCAGAGCAATACCGTTCACAGTAAGATTTACCATATTACTTTTACCTTCTATAAAAGTAATCCCTTTTTCGTTAGCCCAGGCTTGGGAAACTGTCACGTAATTATCCCAAGTTGCTTTGGTAATCGGATCTGGCATTTCCTGCAACCATGGGTTATTCGACTGAGTACCATCTCCGATACCTACTTTTTGGTAAATAGAAAGTTCTAGATCACTTCCTTTGTACGCTGTATTTATTGAGCTGATAGCGGCGTTCACATCGGCATTAAAAATCGGAGCTTCCAAATTTTCCGGGATGGCAAAAACGCCATCATGTAAGGCCTGATCCCAGATTAGGCCTATTCCGGCTAAAGTACTCTCCCATTCGCTTTTGAGGTATTCAAAATAATCAAATTGAATAACCCCAGCCCAGGCCATGAAACTGGCTTGAGCCTGTCTTGTATCAAAAATATTAGTGATAGTAGGCTGACTCAGGCTGTAATGCCCTTGGGCAGGATTGGCATCGCCCCATGATTCAAGAAAGTGATTGTCCGGCGCCACATATTCAACAAATTTAGTGGTTTCATCAGGTCTGTCAGAAGTAGAGACAGTTAAGCTCACCGTTTCTAAAGCTTTTGCCAGGTCTGCACCAGACTGAGTGTTATACACAGGGTTACAGTTGAAGAAGATAACTGCTCCTATCTTCCCGGATTTAACCTCAGTCAAAAATTCATTGTATTCCTTTTCATTACCTTGGCGGTAATTCACAGGAGTGGTTAAATCTATAGTATTGCCGTAATTGCCTAATTTATTATTAATCGCATTTACTACAACCTGTAAGTTAGGATCATTAGATCCTGAAACTACAAGACTTTTACCCGCTGCTTTTTTAAGATCTGAAGCGGCTTTATTTACATGCGGAATATCAGATTTCTTTCCATCAAGCGCCTGATAAAGCGCTACCACTGCCTTTGCCTCATCTGAAGGTTTTACCGGCGTACGATAATCTGCATTGGCCCCGGTCAATGAGAGATTCCCCTCAAACTGATAGTGACGGGACATCCCTTTTTTAGTATCTGTTATCTTTCTGGTCTGAGTGTACTGATTGGCATATTGGATTGGAGCAATCCAGGTTCCTAGGAAATCAGCGCCAAAGCCGACAATAACATCTGCTTTACTAAAATCATAAGTAGGAAGTATCTTCTGCCCAAAAGATCTCTCATTGGCCAGCCGCATGCCTTCTACAGAGGCAGTATCGTAAACCACATGTTTTGTGGTTGGGTACCTATCTTGAAATACCTCCAATACTTTTTGGGTTGAAGGGCTTAGAACAGTATTACTAACTATTCTAATCTCACGACCTGCCGAAGCTATCTTATTTAGTTTGCTGGTAACTTCTCTGTCTAAGTCGACCCAGCTAATATCCTGACCGCTCTTCTTAGGATTACGCAATCTTTCATTATCATAAAGCGATAATACGGCGGCTTCCACCTGTGCATTAGAGCAACCTTTTGTTAATGGCGAAAGAGCATTACCACCAATTTTTATGGGTCTACCCTCACGCGTTCTAACTACAATACTAGAATAATCACCTCCCTGAACATAAGTAGAAGCATAGTAATTTGGTATGCCCGGATCAACGTCTATGGGTTTATTTACATAAGGTATAGCCTTTTTAATGGGAGCCTCACAGGCTGCAAGTGAAGCTGCCGCGATTCCAAATCCCATCATTTTCAAAAAGTCTCTTCTACTACTACCACCCTCAGGATTATCGCTTATAGGCAGAAATTCAGGAAACTCGCTCTCAGCATTCTTAACAAATGCAGGATCATTTGTTAGTTGTTCAACGCCTTTCCAGTACTGCTTTCTTTTATCGCTCATATTAATAGCTGATCGCTTATCTTACTCTTAATAATTAATAATGACACTTGGCACATTCCAGACCTCCTATGTCTTCGACCTTCAATGCCTCCTTACTTTCGGCGTCATGTAATTCTACCAATTTGTCATAATACTCGTTTCCTTTAGAAGCTACATTTGTTTTTCTATGGCAGTCTATACACCATCCCATCGTTAACAATGACGCTTGTTGTACCACTTCCATTTCTTTAATTTCTCCGTGACAATTTTCACATTCCAACTTACCTACCTGGACATGTTGAGAATGATTAAAGTAAGCCAGATCAGGAAGGTTATGGATTCTAACCCATTCTATAGGTTTATCGTTTTCAATGGCCGCATATATCTTCTGGATTTCCAGCGATTCAGTTTTGATGGCACTGTGGCAGTTCATACAAATATTAGCTGACGGAATGTTAGCGCTCTTGCTCTTTCTTACACCGGTATGGCAATACTGACAATCAATCTCGTACTGACCGGCGTGTAATTCATGAGAAAAAGCAATAGGTTGCTTCGGGGCATAACCTATTTGTACACCTACCGCAAAAAGTTGATTAATTCCTGCTTTGAAAACCAAAGCAGCGAACATAAAAGTTACGAGAAATACAAACGGTTTACTTTTAATTAGTTCATTAAAACTGAAAGATGGATTGACGATTTCGGCATCATCTTCAGCAAGATCGCCTTGTTGGTTTAAGTATTTTTTTAATACTGTGGTAATTAATACGAGTACAATCAGTATAAGTGTTAGAACTACAATAAGTCCTACCATGATAATATTTAAATACAGGGATGGAATGGACTCACCCGTTTGAGCGATCTCTCCACCTTCAGCGGGTACTACTTGGGCTACGGCAGGCCCCGCTTCTGTTTCAACTTTAACATAAGCTAGAATGGATAAAATTTGATCTCTACTAAATGTAGGGAAAGCAGTCATCTGCGTAGGCTTGTACTCTTCCCATAACTCATTAGCATACTCATCACCGCTTGCAATAACTTTTTGAGAGTTCCAAACAAAATTTACAATCCAATCTATTGAAGGAGTGCGGTCGTAGACATTTTTTAAAGCAGGCCCAAGATACTTTTCATGAACTTTATGACAACTGGAACAATTCCCTTTAAATAGGTTCTCGCCTTCTGAAATTCGCGCTTCATCCGTTGGAATTTCGTCCTGCGCCTGAATGGTATAGGTGAATGAAAATAAAATAAGAAAAAGGAAAAAGGAAAAAACGCTCTTGTGAATACCGCTTTGCGTCATATTTATCTTGATCAATTCAGTGGAAATCCCATCGTATTTGTTCATCACGCACAAAGCTAATGTTGGAAGGCCTTATTTCAAACATATTTTCAGCGGCTTTTTTTGAGTGTTGTAACATTGAGAGAGCAACTCTCGTAGTGTGGAATAAAAAACAGCTTTTTGAACTCCTAGAGCAGTTTTTATCAAATTATTTAGAACGATTACAAATAATTAGATACTCTAGGTCAAGGTGTTTGATGACCATTATCATTTTATTTATAAATAGTCCTTTATTTATTTTTAGTTTAACCTTGATTATGCAATAGGATTTGACGGAGGGTTGAAAAGAGTTGTTTTC
>CALBPF010000280.1 GCA_937899105.1 uncultured Flammeovirgaceae bacterium
GCTCATTTTCAAAAACATACTACAGCTATCGGATACAGAAATGATAATTTGAAATGTACCTCTTGATAAATGAAAATACTAATATTTCTCTGGCAAATACCTCCAATAGCGTTTAGGTACATGCTGAAGGTGCAACTTCATATTTTTTCTCTCCTTTATCGAAGTCGCTTTAAAATACTGGCTCCATAGTCGCTTAAACTCTTGCTCTCCTTCTTTAAGTACTGAGGCTTTAATTTGCTTGCGCCCTGCCCAATCCGAATTATTCAGTTTTATAAACTGCATAGTTTCCAGATCATAATACAATCCATAATCACGCTGGGTGTCGTAAATCAACCACTGCTGATCGGCATATCTTTTTTTAAAATGATCTCCTATGAAGGGTATAACGTTAAAATCAGGTGCAATGGTAGCCGCATAAATATCGTCCGAGGTCTTCTGAAAACGCACGAACGCATGCATGCGATGTATCTCCCTGCTCATCATTTTAGTGACTTGCCTGATTCTCAACACTGGAGCTTGTCGAAAATCCCGTTCAATGTTTATTTTGTGGGCTATGGTTATTTTAGTGAAATGGTAAATGGTCATTTCAATGTTTGGTAACTCGGAGTGGAAGGCAAGATAAAGACCTTTAAAACCCTTTGGCGTAAGTTTCTTTCGGAGCCCCTTTAACACGCGTTCCGCTTTTTTGACGTCTGTAACAATATGCTGAGTGCTATCGAACATGCCGGGCTGAAAATGAGAGGCGCTAGTAATACAACTCGGATTCAGTTTTCGCTCATAACAGTCAAAAATAGCCGTCATAAGCCCTTCATAGGTGCCATCATAGTGAAGTGTCATAACGTGCTAATCAAACAAGGTCAACTGCGCCTTTTTGTCCTGATACATAATCTGGTGCCGTATACCTTCAGGGGTGTCCGTGGATAACGGTAGCGGGCGTCCGCTTACCTGAATAAAGTACTTGGCCCGGTTCATAGCTGCACCCATCTTTTTAATGTCTTCGTACCGCACTTTCCCGTATTTTCTGGAGTGCACGATCATACCCGCAGTTTTCAGGCCAATACCCGGTATTCGTAAAATCAGTTCATAGGGCGCTGTATTAATATCTACAGGAAAGAGATCAAGATGCCGAAGCGCATAGCCCAATTTTGGGTCTATTTTTAAGTCAAGGGAGGGCTGTGCCTTGTCTATAATCTCATCCATACTGAATCCATAAAACCGATGTAACCAATCCGCCTGGTACAAGCGGTTTTCCCGTACAAGAGGAGCTTGATTTACAATAGGAAGTCGATTGTCCTGACTTACAGGAATGTATCCTGAATAGTAGACCCTTTTCAATTGTTGTTCCTTGTAGAGCGATGCTGACAGATTCAAAATGTGGTAGTCGGTTTCAGGAGTAGCCCCCACCACTACTTGTGTACTTTGGCCGCCGGGAGCAAAGCGCGGTGTTTTACGGTACTTCTTTCGATCCTCCCTGTTCTCCGAAATTTGCTCTTTCAACCAATTCATGGGACGGTACACATTACCATGATTCTTTTCCGGGGCTATTTTTTTCAAACTTTTTTCGGAGGGAATCTCTAAATTCACACTCAACCTATCGGCATACAGGCCGGCTTCCCTTATCACCTCAGGGCTCGCTCCGGGAATAATCTTTAGATGTATATAGCCGTTAAAACGTTCTTCAATCCTCAATTTTTTGGCTATGCGGATCAGTTTTTCATTGGTATAATCCGCATTCTTCAAAATACCGGAGCTGAGAAAGAGTCCTTCGATGTAATTCCTTCGGTAAAAGTTAATGGTAAGCTCTACCACCTCTCGCACGGTAAAGGCCACACGTTGAATGTCGTTACTTTTACGACTTACACAGTAAGCACAATCGTATATGCAATAATTAGTAAGTAATATTTTCAGGAGGGAAACACAACGTCCGTCTTCCGTATAACTATGGCAGATACCCATACCGGTGGCGTTTCCAAGCCCTTTATTGTGGTTGGCACGCTTACTACCACTTGAGGCACATGACACATCATACTTAGCAGCATCAGCGAGGATTTTGAGCTTGGTTTCTATATCTGCCTTCATACAGTGAAAATACTAATATTATTTTATTAAGCTAAATATATTAGTAATATGACTGACTTAATAATTGCTTAGAAATGCTTTCTCAGGGTTTCGATTTTACGCCAAGACCCTGATTTTTTTGGAATTAAAAAATTTTTCTAAATTTGTACCGATTGGTCTAATTGGTCGTGGGATATAAATATAACAAAGAAAATATTTTAGAAACCGGGTACCACGTACTTAGAAAGAACGGGTATCATAAAGTGGGTATCAACGAGATCTTAAAAGAGGCGGGTATTCCAAAAGGCTCTTTTTACAATTTTTTTGAATCGAAAGAAGATTTTACGGTACAGGTAATTCAGCAATACGGGCGTAGCAACCGTCAGTGGATTGAGGAGTTTTTTCAACAAGAAATGTCTCCGCTCGCTTTGATCAAAGCCTTTTACAAACATCTGATAGATATAAATGAGCAAGACGATTATGCAAGTGGTTGTCTGGTCAACGCCATGTCGAATGAAACAGGTCGCATATATGATAAACTCGCCAAGGCCTCAAATGAAAGTTTTGAAAGCTGGATAGAAGTAATTGCCGGGATCATAAAAAAAGGGCAGGATAGCGGGGAAATCACAAAAGAGCACACCGCAAAAGAACTGGCGGAATTTTTACACACCGGTATGTACGGCACGTTCGCGCGAATGAAAGTAACAAGATCTCGCCAATTCATGGATCAATGGTTTGATATGTCGATGAAATTTATTGAGGGCTAAAAAAAATTTAATTATAAATAAACAGAACGGTCTAATTTTTTATGAAACACGGAATGATACTCTTAGGATTGACGTCAGTCATGTTGGTGAGCTGCAAAATGGCTGATGTACGTACAAATTATATGCATTCATCTACTTCTATAGATGACGAACGCAAAGGTCGTCAACTGCTGGAAGCCTCGGTCGAAGCTATGGGCTATAACGCACTCCCTGAGTTAGACGCTTACGAGGTAACCGCTTACTTCGATTGGCGTTTACCGTGGAGCCTTATGCCTGTAAATAGTCTGCCCGGAGCCAAAAGAAATGAGATACGCTTCCGTTTTCGGCCTGATTCATTTGACGGGCAAGTAGAATACCTGGAGGGAAGGAAAAAAGGAGCTGTTTATGGGCTACAGTCCTGGGAAACCTACAAAATCAAAGATAACTCTCCTGTACTACGGAATGATAAAAGAAGAAGCTGGGGCTTAGCTACGTTTCATT
This sequence comes from uncultured Flammeovirgaceae bacterium, assembly GCA_937899105.1. Classification (GTDB taxonomy): domain Bacteria; phylum Bacteroidota; class Bacteroidia; order Cytophagales; family Cyclobacteriaceae; genus Fulvivirga. The sequence goes on from CALBPF010000280.1 coordinate 3,306, forward strand.
ACATTCTTGAAAGCCCCTATCGCTTACTCAACGCGGATATCATTACCTATGCCGGGGAAACAACTTTTGAAGGCAAGGAATATGATTTGGTATTTGTTACCTGGGAGCGGCCGGAGCCCCATAAGGAGCATGATCACTGGCTACTTTATATCAATAAGGAAACTAAATTCATAGATCTATCCAATTTAACGATTAGGGACTTTTTTGCACCTTTCCCTCCAAAGTTGGCTGAGGGTACCGCTCGTTTCATTGCGCGGGAAAAAGCGAAATCGGGGATCTACTTTCCTTCCAATTTGGTGATCCAGTTGCTTGATCCTAAAAAGGAAAAAAAGCACATCTACCGGGTAACCTTCAAGGAGTATGAGTTTAACTCATTTGATGTGAGCGATCTGAATCCAATGAATAATTTGAAAAGGTACAACGATGAAAAGCCCGGCAAATAAAATGAGCGGAAGTTATCACATCCTGGAAAAACCATCGTCAAAGCTGGAAACAGCTTATTTCAATATGAATCCTTTTACGATTGAATACGATTCTGATAAAACAGACGAGCAACTGATTAGAGACATCCAACACGGCGATCGACAGGCGCTCGAGGAGCTACTCCTTAAACACCAGCCTTACATCTACAACATTGCCTGGAAGATGGTTAGGGATCCTCAAGACGCGGCCGACCTTACCCAAGAGGCTATGATCAAAATAACGGTAAGTCTGAGCAAGTTCAAATTCAAAAGCACTTTTCGTACCTGGGCCTATAGAATAGTTGTAAACCACTTTCTTGACGCAAGTAAGAAACGGAACGAGATTGCAATCAACAGTTTTGACGACATGGGTAGCGCCCTGCACAACACACCTGATATTGAGCTTAGCCCGTTAGAACAGGAGGAGAAACAGGAATATATCCGTGAAATGAACCTCATGTGTATGTCAGGTATGTTATTGTGCCTCACGCGGGAACAAAGGCTTGTATACATCATTGGGGAAATGTTTGGGGCTAACCACACCATAGGCTCCGAACTCCTTGGTTTATCCAAGGATAATTTTCGCGCAAAACTCAAGAAAAGCAGAAAGGACATTCATCATTTTATGAATAATCAATGCGGGTTGGTAAATAAATCCAATCCGTGCCGATGTCATAAAAAAGTAACCTTCGCGCTCAATAACAAACATATAGACGCTAAGCATCTGCTGCACAACAGGGCTGAGTACGCTTCATTTAAAGAGCAAATCCGAACGGATGCGGATAACATGATAGACTGGGTGGATGAGAAGTATGCTGAATTATATCAAGGAATGACCTTCAAAAAAGACTTCGACAAGAAAATATTCATCCGGGAAATTATGGACGATGCATTGGTGAGAAATAAGCTTCACTTGAATTAAAGAGGCTTTGCTACTCCCTGTTTCACCTTATTCAATAGACCAATGAAGTTCTGGCGTTCTTCCTTATTCAACTGGTTCAAAACCAGGTGGCCGAGCTCCACCTTTTTAGTGCCAAATAAATCGTGTAGATCCTTGCCTTTGCCGGTAAGCTCAACTAAAACGATTCGTCTATCCTCGGTAGAATTAAAACGATTTACATAATTGAGTTCGACCAGGCGATCTATTATACCTGTGGCTGTACTGAATGGAATATCAAAATGAATGGCAATATCCCGCATAATTACCTGCCCATTGTCACCTACAAACCCTACGATAGAAAGGCCTTGTTTAGTGATGTCCTGACTCATGGCCACACAGGAGCTGTCCACCTCCTGTATTTTAAGAATAAGCCGTTCAAAGCTCTCGAAAAACTGATTAATCTCTGATTTTGTCGCCATGCAGTATCTCCCCCAAAATAAATATCCCACTAAAATAACGCTTTTCTCGAAACCAAAGTTTGAAATTTTATTACGAAAATCGAAATATTATGAAACCAAAGTAATTGCAGTGATGTTTCAACTTTCATATATTTCGAATCATGAAATATTTTAACTCCAAATAAAAACTAATACATACTATGTCTCCAATTTTAAATGATGTGAAAGAAGGGTCAAAGCGCTTTGGAGCCGCCTGGGGCGAGTTTGTCCTGAAATACCGCTGGCCGGTGTTGGGTGTGGCCATAGCCCTGGTTATGGGATTGGCCACAGGAGCTTCAAACATTGGCTTTGATGCAGATTACCGGGTGTTCTTTAAGAAAGACAATCCGCAAAGAGTGGCTTATGAAGCGCTTCAAAAGAAGTACACCCAGGACGACAATGTCCTGATAGTAATTGAGCCAAAAGACAATAAAGTTTTCACACACTCAACACTCAGTGCAATCGAAGATTTAACTGCCAAGGCCTGGCAGGCGCCGTTCTCAACCCGAGTTGATGCCGTTTCAAATTTTCAACATACTTATGCGGAGGGCGATGAACTTTATGTTGAAGACCTGGTAGAAGATGCGGAGATTAAAGATGATACTGATATTGCCAAGATAGAGCAGGTAGCATTAACCGAACCACTCTTAGTTCATCGGCTGGTGAATGAAAGTGGAACGGTAGCCGCTATCAACATTACCGTCAAGTTTCCTGGTGAAGATATCACTGAGAACCCGCAGGTAATTAGTTATGTGCGCGACCTTACTAAGGCATTTGAGGAAGAAAACCCTGAGATAAAAACGCATCTCTCGGGAATGGTAATGCTGAGCGGAGCCTTTTTTGAAGCCTCAGAAAAAGACAGTACAAGTCTTATTCCCTTAATGTTTCTGGTGATCTTGCTCACTATTTTCTTATCTACCCGAACGCTCTCAGGTACTTTCGTTTCACTGCTCGTTATAGTCTTCTCCATAATGGCTGGAATGGGCTTTGCCGGTCTAATGGGTATAAAGCTTACACCTCCGTCCGGAGCCGCACCAATTATTATCATGACCCTGGCGGTGGCCGATAGTATTCACATACTCATTACCATGATGCAAGGCCTAAGGAAAGGGCTGACCAAGAGAGAGGCCATTGTAGACAGTTTAAGGGTGAATTTTATGCCGGTGTTTATCACCAGCTTAACCACAGTCATTGGCTTTTTATCAATGAACACGGCAGAAGTACCACCGTTCAGAGACCTGGGCAACATAACAGCTGTGG
>CALBPF010000281.1 GCA_937899105.1 uncultured Flammeovirgaceae bacterium
ACCTGGCGACGCTTTCGTGCAAGTCATCAAAAGCCTCGATTTTACTGTAATCAAGTGCGTCTTTGCTACACCCCAAAAGGAGCAACGAAAGAATTAGAGTTGATAGTTTAGATAACATCTGAACGGTATATTGATGTGTTGCACTTTCTCTGGAAAGGAAATTTGGTAAAAATTGAGCCCTACCCTACTTTGGAAATTCAGCCGGTTTGACAAGTTTAAATGATAAAGGATATTAAGTTCGAAGGCAAGCCATTGATCAAAGGGTATCTTCCAGCGCCCGTATCGTAAAGTACTAATCGGTCCCTCTCTATTAAAATCGTTTAGAAACTCCTCGTCGTAGGTTAAGGATGGCTTCCTATTGAGGTATCCAATAATGGGCACACTGAGTTGAGGGAGGATGAAGGACTTATCATTCAAGTCGATTTTCCGAGCATAGCTAACATTTAAGCTGTTTTCAAACTCCCAGCCATAGCCGTCTAAGAAGTCATATTCGCGGTAGAAGAAACTACTTTCGATTTCACCACCAACGAAATTAACCCCTTTCCCCTCAATGTTGCGGAGCAATTGATATTTAACGCTGACTTTGGCCCAATCTAGCAGCTGGGTATTTACCTTAGAACTTAGAGAATAGTTATTGGTGAGAACAGGAAGAATGAGTTGAATCTCTACATGATTGATCCACCTATCTGACAATTTAAAGCCGTTTAGCCCTACCGGAAGACCAACACCACTATAGTTCAAGGGGGAAGCAGCAAGGTCTTTATTGGAAACGATATCAACACCTCCTCCTAGGCCTATAGATAGTGGAATATTATCCACTTGTGAAAACACATCTACCTGCCACGCGAGAACCAAGCAGGCCAGTATCACTCTATGAATCAACATTCTTAGCACTTACTTTTATCTCTTATTACGTATACCATATTGGAAATGCTGCCCGTTACCCCAGCCACTCCTTAAAGGCCTTAACTCGATCTCGCGCCACTATAATTCGAGGGTGCTTATCCGCTTGCAGTTTAACTTCCCAGCGGCTATTAGAGTAGGCAATCACGTCTTTGATATAGTCTATTTGCACAACTTGCCCACGGTTTACCCGATGAAATCGGTTAGGATTTAGTTCTTCCTGTAGGCTATCTATCGATTGGTCTGTTGGGTACGAACGTCCGTCTACCGTTTGCAAAAAAGTAAGCTTACTTTCACTGTAAATAAGCTGCACTTCCGCCAATGGAATACTGCGCAGATGGTCCCCTACTTTAACGCGAAGACGTTCTCGGTAGCTGACCGCATCTGCTTGTACTAATTTACTCAGCGCCTGCCAATCAATAGGCGGTGCAGCTTGGTACAAGCTCTCATATTTGGCAAGCGCTCTTCGGAGGTCTTCCGGTGCAATAGGCTTCAACAGGTAGTCAATACTCTTCTGTTTAAACGCCCGAATCGCAAACTCATCATAAGCCGTAGTGAAAACAATGGGCGTCTCTACGGTTTGGGTCTGTAGGGTTTCGAAAACAATGCCATCATTCAGGTGAATGTCTAGGAAAAATAGATCTGGAGCGGCTTTTTGGGCGAGGAAAAGCTGCAAAGTCTCATTCGAGGACAGCCACTCAATAACGGTTACCCCTTCAGCTTCGAGCATTTTGCGTAAGCGTCGGGCAGCAACCGCTTCATCTTCTACAATAACCGCGCGAATCATAGCAGAGGTAATTTAACGGTGAAAGAAAGCGTATCACTTCGTACCTCTGGCTCCTGCTCAGATAATAGCTTATAGCGATCTTTAATATTTTGCAAGCCCATGCCACTGCTTTTGGCTAGGCTCCGGCGTGCCTTCCGGCTATTTTGCACTACCAATTGCCCTTGCTCTTCCCTTATTTTTATCTGTAAAGGATTAGTAGGGTTAAAGCCATTATGCTTAACTGCATTTTCCAGTAGCAGCTGTAAGCTGAGAGAAGGGATTTTTTTGACCAAGCCTTCCTTCGATATTTGCGTATCAAGTTGGATACTATCTTCAAAGCGAGTTTGCTGTAAGCTGAGGTATTGTTGAGCGAAATTCAACTCCTCAGCCACCGTACTAGTAGTCTCGTTACGTTGTTCCAGCACGTAGCGATAAATACTTGACAAACGGGCTAAAAAGACCTGGGCCTTATCTGGATCTTCATCAATCAAGCCAGACAATACATTAAAACTATTGAACAGAAAATGTGGGTCAACTTGCGACCGTAAAGCCCCAAGCTCCATTTCTAATTTATCTTGACGAAGCCGTGCATTGAGAATTCGTTCGCGCTGTACCTCCTGAAAAAAACCTATGGCGTGTAAAGTGATGGTCAGGATAGCCGTAATGATCAACGCAACTATAAGAAACGTACGATTTCGCCATAGCCAAAGCATACTCACCTCATTGCCAAAGACAAAATACCATAGGATAAAATTGAGTCCAGTGAGCAGCGCCATGGTAAAAATAATCGATCCAATTATTCCGATCCAAGCCCGCTTGCGCGGTTGTTTATCCCAGGGGTAACGCCGACCGATATAATCAAATAGCCAACCATTCCCTAGCGTCATCGGAATGCCGTAGTAGAGGTTATACAACAGGTTTTCCCAAGCCCAAGCCCAGGTCATTGGCCCATCACCAAGCGAGAAGCTCACCACTAGCGTAATCACGTAGGTGATTGCCACGATAATGAAAGCCGTCCTTAATTCTCGATACCAGTTATTCATTGTACTGTGCTGTAATGCTGCGCTAAAATGCTCACTCCAGCGCTCGGTTCCAAATTAAGGTGGACGAATCGTAGTTTGGAGTTACTGAAACGTTTTCCAATGTAGCATATCTGAATATACTTCATCCAAGCTAGCTTCTAGTTCGCAAATTTCGTGGAAATCTAGTGCCTTAATCTCCATCAGGTATTGAATGACTAAGGCATATTTATAGTAGCTCAAAATCTGCTTAGTTCCATCTTCACTGGCAAAGACGGGTAAGCCAGAATGTTCCCTACTTTCTTCAATCAAGTATCTATCAATCTTCCCGCGCAACTTGCCATCATTCTTAAATGCTCTTGCTATGTATTCCGCGTGCCCCTCCAGCTTCCAGTTAAGCTTACCTAAGGTGGTAGTAATCACATAGTCGGCATTCGCCTTAAACTGCAAATTATGCATAAACTCGTGCGCTAATAGCCAAGTCAAGTTAAACTGTCGAACTTCATTATTATTGACCTCCCATTGGGTTTGAGCCACATTATTCTAAAAATCTATCGTGCAGTTTTTGAGGATCGTTTTATTCAGCATGGCGTAAGCCAATGGTTGCCCCGCAAATGGATGAAGACTCGGATACGTAGGATCATCATTCAAGCAAAGTTGGATAGAGGTACCATTTTCAAAGAGGTCTGAGTGCTTGATAATTGCAACGGCCGCATTGATAACCTCCTCCGTTTGTTCGCTAAGTGCTTGGTTGTGGTAAATTGTTATGTAATCAAATTGGGTTTCATTAGCGTATGATAAACCAGGATTCAATAAAAACACCACCCAAATTAGAAACGTGATTCCTAAAATAGAAAGCGAGCTGAGAAGGATTTTTTTAATGGTTTTTAGCATGGCTTGATTGTTTTGATTACGGTAGGAGTAAATACATATGAGCCCTCGTACTCTGTAGCTCATGTTTGATTGATCAGCATCTATTCTATTTAGTCTCGTATTCCTAACTTTCTTACAGTCACGCTAATACTTTATTTCCGCGTCGAAAACTTAAGGGCAACACTATGCTCTTAGGCTAACTTTTTTTATACCCCGCAATATCTAGTCGGATAATCACAAACGAAAAAACCAATTCAACCAAGCCGCCAATAATAGAACTAAGGCTTCATTTTGAAAAACCATATATCCATTTCACGAAAGTCATTTGAACCAGAATACCCACATAGAATCAGATTATTATCTGTATCTAAAGCCATAGATCTTACTTTGTCGTTTCCTGGCCCACCAAATGTTTTTTGCCATATTACTTCCCCTTTGGAATTGACCCTACATAGCCAAACATCTTCGTTGCGATCCTTATTCTTTTGTATCTCTTCATCTGTCAATGGAATCTTTTTTGATAAGTATTCATATTTTATTTCATGATCAACTTGACCTGCTATATGTAATTTCCATCCATCATCTAATAGTTTTTCTTTTTCTTCATCTGAAATATTTTTTAAATCAATTTGACGATTCTCTACAATTTGATTTGAATTGACTGATCCTAGTAGAATCATATCACCAGATGGTAGAACTAATCCTTGAATTACTTCATTATTTTTTTCATGAATATATTCCTCATCAAGTAATAATTTCCCCTCTTGATTATATATTGATAACCCAAAAGTTGGTTTTCTTAAATCTGGATTTGAACACTGACTTATTAAAGCTAAGTTATTATTTTCTGTTTCAAACATATCAATAACTTCTCTAACTCCTGACTTTACTATTCCTTTATCCCAAATTAGCTCTCCCTCATTATTCAACCTCACAAGCCAACCATTTGGAATATTACCTTTTTGTGCTTTTGTTCTAGTTTTTCCAGCAAAAAAGTAATTTCCATTTTGAGCTTGGATAATTTTATTAGTTGACTCACCTAAAGGAAATGTAGTAGCATTTATGTTTTCATCATATTTCGCAAATTTTGGATTAGTAGGAAAATTATAACCGCCATAAGTCTGATCCTTAATTTTATTTCCATCTTTATCAACCCAAAGGAGATAGCCATGATTTCTTCTTTTTTCTGCCAATACACCTCCGATTAGTATTTGAGAATCTTGGTTAATTAATATATTCTTAGGTTCAAAGCGACTATTTTCACGATACCTCTTATCCCAAATTCGATTACCTTCCCGATCTATTTTCAATAAAGATGCACCGCTATAAAATCCACCTTTCATTACTTTATTAAGTACTATGAAAGCTCCATTCTCAAGTTCTACCAAATCACATCCTATTTCAGAAATTCTTGGCTTACCATATATTGTTCTCCATATTTCATTACCATTTGGATCAATCTTCAGAATTATAGCATTAAATGTCGGGAGGTCTTTTTCTTCAGTTAAACCGGTAATGAGGTAATTACCATCTTTAGTGGATATAATTTTATAACCTTGATCTTTCTTTTGAGATCCAAAAGCTTTTTCCAATAAACTAAAAGAAGAAGTATTAGCTGTAATACTTGGTATGTACTTGATTTTTTCTTCTATTTTTGGTTCTTCTTCAACAGGTGACGATCGGGTACATGAAGTTAAGCCAACAAGGAATGAAAAGAAAAGGAATAAAAGTGAATTGTAAATACTCAATATTTAAATAATTTTAGTATCTGTTAAATCAATAGTCAGTGACGATTTAGGCAACCACTCTCCCGAAGTTCGTAACTGCCTCTCACAGGGATTTAATTTCTGACATATTGGAATTGATGCCAAACGTGGAAATAAGTTGCCCTAACAATAATTCATTGGTACATAGGGTTTTGATGTCTACTAAAAAAAGGCTTGATCTTGTTTACCGTATCCTAGGTGGTGAGCAGCTTTCGCTACCGATACCGCAGTCAAACTAGCATTGAGATGAAAGTGTATTTTCTTCTCGCTGCGGGTCTGACACTGAGTTAGACCCCGGTTCTGTTTGGCATCTCGATAGAGCATTTCGATCTGGAAGCGGGAGTGATAAGCAAATAATACTTCGCCTCCATCTTTGTCTATGTCGGCACAAGCGATTGAGCGAGCTATTTTGTGCTTTTGAGCAACTACAGCAATACCACTAAGTTCCAAACCATGTAGCTCGCGACCAGCACAGCCAGAGTAGAAATAGCCAAGGCCGGAGTGTGTTTACCGCTTTTAGGGACAAACGATGGATCAAAATCGCCACGGACTATTGTACTGATTAACCCTATTATTTAACAGGATTTCAACCATTTCTTTGTTGCAATTTCCAATCAGATTATAGATGACATTTTTTTTTGATTTAGGATTTTTGATACAATGAATTTGACTATCTCTAAATTATTCATTTGGACTGCTCTCTCCAAAAAAAGTCATTGACAACCCATTGTTTATATTAATATCAATCTGACCTGATTCGACTAATTTTATTCAAATAGACAGAATGCTAAAAATACGTTATTTGCCTTATGCGTGAAAACATACTTATTAAGTTTAAACATACCTAAACTGTCCAAAAAAAATCTTGTTTCAGCAGCATTATTTAATATAATAATAACGAGATGAAGAATTTTTTACTTTCCTTCTTTTTTCTCCTATTTGGTCAGACTAATCTTTTGGCACTGTTAGATACAATCGGAGGTCCATTTATTGTGACAAATGCGGTAGTTGCTTCCGAAGAAAAAATCTACGTAGCGGCTTCTCCTTCAGCGTTTGAATCTGTAAAAATATATGCGTACGACGGTGATATACTTAATGACCCCGGAACAATTATTTTTGAAAACCCATTCGCTACTCCAATTGGTAGTATGGTTGTAGAGGGAGAGGATTTATATTTTGTCAGTTCGGGAGAATTTGTATCAGAGGGTCTCATTTACAAAATATCAAACATCAACAGTGACGCGCCAAGTACGGAAGTATACCTCAGTTTGCCTTGGCTACCGACTAATCTGGTCATTAGGGAGGAAACAATGTACATCAGTAAGTTTTACTTTTTCGGTGGCGGCATATTTACTTACGACATGGGGAACCCCGATGCACAACTCGAAAATTTCATTAATACCAATGCGAATAGTTTGACTGATTTTGCAATACTGGGGGATGAATTATTGATTACGGACGGTTCGGACGGGAGTTTACTGCGTGTTGATTTGAATGTAGAAACGCCTTCTTTGACTACTCTCCTCACAGGTTTAGATTTCCCTACGAGTATTGCTGTTGACGAGGATTTACTTTACCTTTCTGTCAGAAACCAAAATTCAAACCTGACGAGTCGAGTCAATATTTATGATTTCGCTACTAATATGCCGGGCGATCTTGTATCAGAAGTTGCTGACAATACCAATTTGTCTTTAGCTGAAATAGACAGATTCAATGGGTTAACTTATGTTTTGGAGTTTGCGGACGGGAATAATGGGTTAGGCTATTTGTTGCGGGTAGACAATCAAACGACCACAACAAGCTCTACTTTTAGTGATAGAAAAATTGATATTTTTCCCAATCCGACCTCTGGTCTTGTTAATTTTCCTACTACCACAGCTAAACGCGTAGATGTCATTAATGTAAAAGGCCAAAGAGTTATTTCCTCCACAGACGGTACGCAGCAATTGGAGCTTTCTGCTTTACCTAAAGGGCTTTATACCTTATTATTTTTCTTAGAAGATGATACTCTTGGCAGTGCACGTTTGGTGAAGCAATAGATTTTTTTGAACTCATATTTTGTTAAGGGAAGAGGTGACAAAATGTGAGTTCATATAATTGATTGCAGATTTAAGACGCTCTATTTAACTGCATCAGAGTTTAGCTTAAGAGCAAAGCACACTCATTCTCAATCCAACACAAGAATAACCTTCTTTGGTAAATATACCCGTAACGGAGTGGTTTGGGACAAAGTTCCACCGCGGAGGCCGGGTAAATGCTGACACGAAGTCAGTTTGGGGTTCCCAAATCACTTCGTCGTCAGTATAGTAACACAAATATATTTCCAACTCCGAACACTTTTTTGAATTCGTTAATTGAATTTACGTCTGGAAACTATTCTCTCAAATTTTCATCATACCCACACATTTCTTTACTTTCTTTCTCCGAATCTTTTGAGGTATAAGCTCACCTTCTACATTGAAGTCTTTTAAAAGCCTCAAATTAACATTCAAATTCCCAATCTCCATTAAATTCAAATGGTTTCTTTTTGGGTGGAAGCTAACTTTCGGCTGCGACGCCGAAAGTTAGTGGAGCATTGCGCCACCAACGGTTCGTGCAGACGACGTAGGTGCGTTTAGCAACTATGTGCGTTCTGGACTTTGTTATGGGCTTTTTTATTCCACTTTGAATTTGGGTGTTTTTAAATCTTTAAGACAATCAGGGACTGGTTTTAAACTTGGATCGTTAAAGAAATCATTTGCTGCTTGCATAGCACACGGATTGCTCCAATTGGTAGTTGGGCCGTGCTTCCAACCATTAAAGATCAAATGATAACTATTAACAAGGTTATTAGTCATTGACTCAGCCCATTTAACAGGTGTTAACTCATCATATTCTCCACTTATTAAAAGGACAGGAATATCGCTTTTTACTGCTTCATTTTCAATTGCAGGCTCTTTGTTAACGCCCCATATTTCGCAAATTTCGTCATCATATACAGCTGGTGACAACCCTTTCAATTCGGGATATTTGCTGGTCTCTTCCTCAATTATTTCTAAAGTATTGAACGGATTTTCTTCTGCACACCATACAGATAGACGCATCCCTATGCCTATTCCTTTTCCAGGTTCTTGGAAAAGATAGGACAGTTGTTCTTTAACTGATCTCAAGTCATTATTTAAAAGTTTTTCAATCTCAAAAGGAATATTAGGCACATCACTTGTGGACGCAGCGCTAAAAACCGAAATCAAATCTTTACCTCTCAAATAGAACGTTTCCGTATTTCCATTTTTTGGATTTTCGACTTCTACTTTTAGAGGATTTATAGATTTTTCTTCCAAATACGCTAAAAAACGGTTTTTAATATTGGGAAAGGACGAGTTACAACTTTGGTCATTTTCACAATCCGAAAGCAACTTTGTAATAGTTGCCAAAAGATTCTTCACGCTTTCTTCATCATAGTTCACCTCTAATGGTAGGGGTGAATCCATCACAACACTTCTGATCTTATCGGGATAATCTCGCATTAAAACCTGCCCTATTTTAGTGCTGTAAGACATGGTAAGTAAGTTGTATTCCTCAATCCCCAATACATTTACCAAGTCATTAATATCAGCTGTAATTTGATTGGTTGTGTAATAGTTTAAATCAATCCCCTTATCTTCTAATTGCTCCTTACACGCTCCAACTGCTTTTTGAAAAAGGCTATCCGTTTTTGCAACATCAAAATTTGGAAGATTAGATTGATAAACCGCTTTTGCCCATTCGGGACAATCTAAACTTGGTTTTGCATACTGAGTACCTCTTTGTTCAAACAAGATAAAATCTCTATCATCAAGATACTTGTAGTATTTCATATATCTGGATGCACGCATAGAAGTGTAACCAGGGCCACCAACAGTATATATGATGGGATCGGGTTTTGGGTTAGAGCTTCTACTTTTAAAAATATAGACCGGAACCTTAATTGTTCTGCTATTCGGATTGCTTCTGTTTTCCAATACTTCCAAATATCCAAAAGTGTATTCTTGGCCTTCCGGGATTTTGTGTGTAGTACTATCAGAGACTTCAAAACTGGGCTGAAACGCTTCTTTATCCTTAGTTCCAGTCCAAACAGATAAGAAGTCTTTATCTACTGAATGGGTCGTTCCGTATAGCTTGTCGTTTTCATAGTAAAAGGAGGTATAGTATTTGCCTGTTCCATCTCCAGATACTAATGCACAATAAACCTTACCGGTGGATATATTAACTTGCCCATCCGTCATTTCTACACCACTTCTATAGAAATACCCCTCTAAAGTATCGTTCGTCACTTTCGTGATCTCCATGGAGGCAAAGTTTGAGTCATCTAGCCTATGAGGTGTGAAGTCTAGCGTCCATTTACCCGCTAACACGGAAGGATTGAGTTCTCCATTTTGAGCATTTACAAGAGAAATACTCAAGAGAAAAATTATGGATACTGGAATGCTAAGAAAATTGCTCATCTTAATTATTGACGTTAGTTAATGCTAGTCACAAAACTAGATGGGCGTTAATTGACGAACAATCACATTTGTTAAGAAATCACATTCCTTTAATTCTACTTAAGCTTTGTTCAGACACCCCTAGGTAAGAGGCTATATATTTTTGAGGAACATCCTGAAATAGTTGAGGATTCTTCTTTATTAAACTTTGATAGCGATCTCTTAAATCAAGCGTTTGAATCTCCGAGAATTTTTCAACAGTTGACAGATATGCTTTTTCCGCGATTATTCTTCCAAGTCTCTCTAATTGATGGTGAGTTTTATACAGCTTTATTAGTACTTCCTTATCAAATTCAAAGTAGCTAACCTTTGTTAAAGATTTTATGTAAAGTGAGCTCGGGTTATTGCTCAAAAAACTTTCAAAATCAGTTGCGAACCACCCCGGTTTAAAAAAATGATGGGTATAGTCCTTACCATCCACAATTCTATACCCTCGCAATAGGCCACTCTTAATGAATAAGCATTTTCGATTGACCTTTGGGGGGTGAAACAAAATGGTGTTTTTGGCGACTTCTTTTTTCGTTGCCGATTTTAAAAAGATTTTATATACATCTTCTGGTAAGTTTACATGATATTGGATCATTTCTCTCATATTATATAAAAGTCATTTTTGCTAAATTGCCCATAAGTTTGGCATATACGTCGTATCGGCATTCAGCCGATATGTGCGCTACATGCATTGTTATGTGTGGTGACTCTATTCTTTATTTGGATTAATTCATCTATTCAACCATATCTCCCATCCCATAAAAGTCAATGGCTTTTGCTTAAGGAGATTTGTACTTCACTCTGACCACTCCCTATTATTAGGATTTGAAAATAAAGTTTTTGCTATGATGCCTAGTTAAATTCAGCTTTTAGGGCTATATTCTTCTGATTCAATATGACAATTTCAAAGTCGGATTTATCCAAAACTAATGTAACCTTCTTATCATCCGTCTCTTGTATATCATAAGGAACGGCTTTGCCGACTTTCTCACCTTTTTTGTAGGCAAGTACCAAACATGGGCACTGGATATTTTCTTCAACAAATGATAGTTCTACTTCTTTACGATCACCATACACCATCCATTGCGGACGATCGTACTTTTTACTTCTTGGATGGAAAACTGCTATGTCATACCTGAATGTGCCCATAGGAGGTAAATCAAGAGAGGTTTCCTTTCGTAGCTGACCAAATAGCTTACCAGATTTATTGACAAAAACACTAGGTCTTTCTAGATCTGTAATCTGATAATACGAGTTTTCGTAATCCCTATTACCCTTTTCAGAATAAATGGTCTGACTTATGGTTAATGGGTCGATTCCTGTAAATTCCGTCAATCTCCCTGCCATCGCCTTTCCCCAACCCATGGAATTGTTAGGCATAGATCCTTCGTACACATGATCAAAACCACAATGAATTAATATCTTTTCGTTGGGGTATCGATTTAGATAGGATTCAATATTCCGGGCTTGATTAATTTCTCTTTCCTTCCCATTAGCATGTCCACTGCTTTCGTACCCAAATATATTGAACCCCATATCAAAGGCAGTTCTTATTAAATTGCCAAATTGAGGTTCTTGTGTATAATATCCAGAATCAAGAATAGGATAACCATTGGCTTGCATAATTGAATCTGCTTGAGGCGTATTAAAATATCCTTCCATTCCTAAGTGCTTAAAGCCTCTTCTTTTGAGTCCTTCAAGTAGTCGAGTGGTAAAAATTCGATGTTGGGGCATTTGATGAGCTTCATTTATGATGACTATTTGATGCTCTTCAGCTTCATTCAAAATGTAATCTATTGCATCCATTGCTTTGTAGAGGCCAAAACTATCTCGTTGCTCCTGCGTAAGTCCAATTTCAATTGATTCTTTCGTATCCCAAATCTCATGCATCCTTTCTATGTTTCCGATTTTGGCAAACTCCCATGCTGTTCTATCGACAATTGTAGGAAAGGTATCCCAATATGAAGAAAAATTGTACGGCATCTCATTTGACTCTGTATCAAAATGAAAGTCAAACTCCACAAAATCTAACTTTTTCTGATCATCATTTTTGGTATTACAGGCAATGCACAGGAAAGAAATAGCAATAATATATAAGTGTTTCATTAATTAGTTTTTTATGCCCGGCATTCCATCGAGTCCAGTTGTCTATAAAATGGAAAGCTTTTCATTATTTATATTTCCGGTGTTTTTAGTTGTTTCATCATATAACGATAGTTTATGCGCAAGGAATTGCGTATAAACTATCGTACAACTCTCCCAACAACGTCAATTAACGCGGCAACACCGCCACCTCCTTCACATACTGCTTACCCGCAACCAATACACGTACGGTGTACAAGCCTGCGGCCAGATCAGCCGTTTCAATGCGTAGGCGCTGTTCTTGGTCAACAACTGTGGCCTGACCAGCACGCAATACACGTCCGGTCATATCTAGTAATTGCCAGTCTACATCCTCACTAATGAAGCCGGTGAGTTCCAGCATGGTATAGTTCTGAGCGGGGATTGGAT
>CALBPF010000282.1 GCA_937899105.1 uncultured Flammeovirgaceae bacterium
CTCTAAGTGGCAAAATTTCCTTACAACAGCTGGGAGTTAAAAATGATGATTTAACTCTGGAAAATGGACTATTGCGTCTAGTTTTTGATTTAGATTCATTTAGAGATTGTTAATACTATCAGATTCCAACTTTAGAGTTTCATTACATGAATGAAACCAGGGAAACTCATTGGCAATGTGATTATAATGATTATACTATTTTGGATAAGCTGGATCATCACAGGAAATCAGCAGTATTGCTCCTGAAAAGAAATGAAATATCCATGTTAGAAAATAGGCGGGATAATAGACTCATCGTTCACGCTGAATTTATGGAACCTCTTAAAATATTAGCGAATCAAGGTTTTATTCATTTATACAAATAGAAGATGTCAAATTACAATGATGCGCTTAATGCAGTAATGAGTGGCGATAATGTGTATGTACATACCGCTCAGATACTGGTAAAGTATCTGATAGAGCGTGCTCCAGAACTTAAAGATGTTAATATTTATCGCCTACACACGGAGGGCAATCAGAGAAAAGAGAGCCAGTTATATTCCTATTTCCCTCGTTGAAGTACCGGACCCTTTCAGGGAAAAGATTATCTCCCTGGATGTCGCGCACCCATGGCGCATATAAATAAAATCAATGCTTATATTGAGTGGAACTATCCCATTCCGGAAGCGCCACTGCATGAAATATCTGAATAGAACATGCCATTGGGAAACATGTAGTTGAACTCATTGAAGATGGCGCTAAACTACAAATGGGAATTGGAGCCGCTTCTAACACTTTACTAAGTGAGTTAGGTACACAAGGATTTAGGTGTTCATACCGAAATGTTTTCAAATGGTATTCTGCCTCTGTTAGAAACGGGGGTGATAAACGGTCGTTTAAAAAAAACATAATGGTAAAATAATTGTATCATTTGTCGTAAGCACAAGAAAGCTTTACGACTTGATGGATGATAATCCTTTGGTACGTATGATTGACTGCTCATATGTATATAGCTGTAATTCGAAGAAATCCAAAAGTAACCGCGATCAATAGCGCTATTGAAATTGGCCTTACAGGCCAAGTATGTGCAGATTCAATTGGACGTTATTGCACTTTGGTGTAGGTAGTCAGATGGATGTCATACGTGGCGCTTCACTATCTGAAGGCGGCAAGGCAATTATCGCATTGCCGTATACTACATAAACGTGGAGAAAGTAGAATCTGTATTAAAATAAAGCGCTGGCGTGGTGACCACCCGCTCCCATGTCTATTATGTAGTTACTAAATATGAAGTGGCTAACCTATATGGTAATCACTGAAACAAAGAAGAAAATCTTTTATATCGACATTGCTCATCCTCACTATCGTGAAAGCCTTGAAGAAAGTTTATATATATGGCTTTTGCAGTAACTTCAACACCCGCCATGCTGGCTTATTTTTTGTAGTATTTCATGGCCTCAGGCAGAGCTGCATTGAGGTCGTCGATACGAGTTTCAGGGTTTGGGTGAGTAGATAAGAACTCCGGTGGGCGTTCACCGTTAGCATTATCGTTCATCCTTTGCCAGAACCTGGGGGCTTCCTGTGGATTATAACCAGCAATAGCCATAAAAATGAGCCCTATTTTATCAGCCTCTGACTCATGAGTTCGTGAAAACTTAAGCATTCCTAATTGTGAACCAATCCCTACGGACTGCATAAAAATCTCCTGTGTTAATGTAGGATCCGACCCTATAGCCGTTCCTAGAACACTTCCAAGCCCATTGGTTATCATACCTTGGCTCATCCTTTCACGACTATGATTTGCAATGGCATGCGCCACTTCGTGCCCCATAACTACTGCCACTCCCTCTTCCGTTGCACATATAGGCATTATACCAGTGTAGAAAGCTACTTTGCCGCCAGGCATACACCAGGCATTGACCGTTTCACTTTCTAATAAATTAAAAGTCCAGTCATACCCTTCTAATTGACCTTCAGCACCAATATCTTTCATATGTTGCTCAGCTGCCATTTTAATTCTCTTGCCTGAACGTTTTACCATAGCTGTCCACTCCTTATTATCAGAGAGCTTACTTTCTTTAAGAACCTGCTCATATTGATCGTAACTCAGCGGTAAAATTTCAGAGTTGTTTATCAAATTAAGTTGCCTTCGACCAGTCACAGGTACAGTAGCACAACTGTAGGTAATAATTCCAGCTAGAGTCAAAAGAATTACTTTTTTAAACATTGCGTTGTTACTTAGTAAAATACTTATTCTGATAACGCAAATCTAACCACTTTTGTATTGCTGAATAATCTGTATTTTTTAAGAAAGTTTAAGTCTATGAAAATATTAGCTGTAGGAAGAAATTATGTAGAGCATATCAAAGAGTTAAACAACGAACGCCCTACCGATCCGGTGATCTTTATGAAACCTGACACAGCTGTACTCAGAAATAATGCTCCTTTTTACTACCCTTCCTTTTCCAATGATATTCACTATGAAGTGGAGCTTGTACTTAAGGTATCCAAAATGGGGAAGAATATCAATGAGAAGTTTGCCCAAAAATACTACGATGAAATAGGTATTGGTATTGATTTTACGGCAAGGGATTTGCAACGAAAAGCCAAGGAAAAAGGACTACCCTGGGCGCTGGCGAAGGGCTTTAATGGCTCAGCGCCTGTTTCACAGTTCATACCAAAGAATGAATTAGGTAAGTTAACTGATATTAGCTTTAGTCTGAAAGCAGATAATGAAATAAAACAAGAGGGAAATACATCGATGATGTTATTCAATTTTGACTATATTGTATCATATTTATCGAGTTTTTTTACACTAAAGAAGGGTGACCTGATTTTTACCGGAACGCCGGCAGGTGTGGGGCCTATCAAAATTGGTCAAAAATTGACCGCGTTTATTGAGAATGAAAAATTATTGGAGTGTGAGATCAAATAAAATTTGCCTTTTATTTTATCTGGTATTTAGTACTTACTTCAGCTCTGCGCAGCTTAGTGAGGAGATAAACTATTCTGATAATTATTATCTATTTCCTATAAAACCAGGAGTGCAAAACACGCTGGCGGGTACTATGGGGGAACTACGTTCGTCACACTTTCATTCAGGTATCGACATACGAACAGGGGGTAGAACTGGCCTGGCAGTCCATGCTGCTGCCGACGGTTTTATTTCTAGAGCCGCCATTTCACCGTCAGGATATGGTAATGCTCTATACATACAGCATCCCAATGGTCAAACTACAGTTTATGCTCATCTGGAGAAATTCTCTGGAGCGGTGGCGGAATATGTCCGGCAAGAACAGTATAGAAGAAAAAAGTTTAGGGTAAACCTTTACTTTAGAAAGGATCAATTCCAGGTTAAGCGCGGAGATACCATAGCCTGGTCAGGAAACAGCGGCTCCTCAGGAGGTCCACACCTTCATTTTGACATTCGGGATGAAAACCAGCGACCACTAAATCCATTAAAATATGGCTTTGATGAAGTGGTAGACCGTACACCACCGGTAGCATTAGCCTTGGCTGTGAAAACAATGGACATTGATTCAAGGATTGAAGGAGAGTTTGGCCGTAAAGAATATGCATTGCGAAGAGTCGGCAATGATTATGTAATAGACAAGCCTATTTATGCGGAAGGCTCCGTTGGTTTCGAATTACTCGCACACGATAAACTGGACTATGCCCGCTTTAGGTGTGGCATTAACACGATTAATTTCAAGCTAAATGAAAAACTAATTTTTAGCCAGCAGATCAATTCATTTTCCTTTGGCGAACAGCGTAATATATTACGCCACATGGATTATGAAGAATTAGCTACTACGGGGAAACGCTACCATAAGCTCTATGTTGATGATGGTAACAAAATGAAGTTCTATAAAACAAATACGCAAAAAGGGAAAGTATCTTTAGTAAATGAAGATGAACAATATGGACAGATTGAGTTAATCGACAGCTATGGTAATAAGAGCGAAGTGTCTTTCCACTTAGTGACCTCTCATAAGAACACAAACACCAACAGCGCCGGCATATACGATATCAGAATTCAAGATAATAGGCTGGGAGTGCGGTCGCCTAGGAACGATGCGCTTGATTTGGGCGTGTACGTTCCTGG
>CALBPF010000283.1 GCA_937899105.1 uncultured Flammeovirgaceae bacterium
GTTACCTTACACTAAGGTCAAACTCACTAGCATGCTCAAAAATCTCGTTACCATTGCTTTCCGAAATATTCTAAAGGAAAAAGGCTATAGCCTTATCAATTTGCTTGGTCTGTCCATTGGCATTACCTGTAGCTTATTTTTAACACTTTATGTACTTGATGAATTGAGTTATGACAAGTACCATAAAAATGCAGAGAATATTTATCGTGTAGTTTCCAACATAAAAGAACCTGACAACGCCTTTACATGGGCTGTGGCGCAAATACCACTTGCCGATGAACTTCGTGACAATCACGCTGATATTACCAATGCAGTAAGATTTTTCGGGACGGGAAGGACACTCTATACTTATGAAGACAAGTCCTTCAACGAAGAAGAATTCTACCTTGCTGATTCTACAGTTTTTGAAATGTTCTCCTATAAATTCCTGCAGGGTGATAAGGAAACAGCGCTTGACAATCCCTATTCCATTGTGTTGACTGAGTCTATGGCCATTAAGTACTTTGGGAGCGCCGATTGTTTGGGCAAAGCGCTTACCGACCCGGAAAATGACCAATATAAGATTACCGGGATCATTGAAGATGTTCCTGACAATTCACATTTTAGCTTTGATGCATTAATATCCAGAAATAGTGCGCCCTCCTATCAAGGAAGCTGGGGAAATTTTGGCGTATTTACCTATGTGCAATTTCCGGATGGCTATTCTCCGCTTGAATTTCGACCTAACCTGGACAGTATAATTTCACAGCGGGTTAATCCAATATTTGAACAGTTTGGGATTACCATATATTATGAACTTCAAAGAATCACTGACATCCACCTATATTCTAAAATTCAGGATGAAGCTGAAGAAGGTGGTGATATTTCATACATCTACATATTCTCAATAGTTGCCGCTTTTATGCTCATAATAGCTAGTATAAACTACATGAATCTGGCCACTGCCCGTTCATTTAAGAGAGCTAAAGAAGTAGGTATAAGAAAGGTTATGGGTTCGCTCAAAGCGCAGCTAATCAAACAATTTCTTACCGAATCAATACTATTAGCGCTTTTGGCGCTACTGATCAGCCTGGCAGCCATATTTCTGATACTCCCTTATTTCAACGATTTGGCAAATAAAAGTATTGAGCTGTCAAACCTTTTCTCTCAAGAAGTGATATTTATTCTATTGGCAATAATTGTACTCACCGGGGTGGTAGGGGGCAGTTATCCTGCGTTTTACCTTTCCAATTTCAACCCGGCTGAGGTATTAAAAGGTCGGGTTTCTTCTAAGGAGGGGGGCGGTCTTATCAGAAAGGGGCTTGTGATATTCCAATTTGCGATATCCATTTTCATGCTTATTTCCACTTTAGTGGTTTATGATCAGCTAAATTTCTTAAGAAACAAGGATTTGGGCTTTAGCAAGGACCAGATGCTCCGGCTTGAATTACCCTCACGTGATCTTAGAAATAAACTCGGAGTACTGAGGAACAGTTTGATACAGCAACCTGGTATCGTCAATGTGGCGTCTGCTTCTTCCAGTCCTGGAAACAATGTGGGGAAAGTAATTTTTAATGTCGAATCCAATGACGGGGAGATGCTTGAAAAAGGGATTGATTTTTACAATGCGGATTTTGATTTTGTATCTACTATGGGCATGGAAGTGATAGAAGGCAGGGACTTTTCCAGAGATATTTTATCAGATACAATTGCGGCGGTTTTGGTGAATGAAGCTATGGTAGATAGAATGGCGTGGGACGAACCACTTGGGAAAAGGTTTGATATTCCGGCGCGCGATACTGTTTATACGAAGCGCGTAATTGGCGTCGTAAAAGACTACCATCAGAATTCGTTATACGATGAAATAGAGCCATTAATGATCATGTTTAGCAAGAATAATTATTTCACTTTCATTAAAATGGATGGCGAAGATATTAATTCGTTGGTTGCCAGGGTTGAAGATTCATGGGATAATACATTCTCAAATCAACCTTTTGAATATCAATTTCTTGACCAGGATTTTGATTCCCAATACGCCGCTGATGAACGAAGAGGAACTATATTTACCATATTCTCAACATTAACTATAATCATCGCTTGCCTGGGACTTCTCGGACTAACCTCTTTTACCACAGAGCAACGAACCAAGGAAATTGGTATTAGAAAAGTGCTCGGGGCAAACTTGAAAATGATTGTTTTTTTGATTTCCAAGGAGTTTTTAATTTTAGTAATGATCGCTACTATCATTGCTTTCCCGGTGGCTTACTACTTCATGGACAATTGGTTGCAATCTTTTGCTTATAAAATAGAACTTACCAGAGAGGCGCCTACATTCTTATTATCAGCGGCTTTAGCCGTTTTAATTACTTTGTTGACCGTAGGATTCCATACATTAAAGGCAGCGGTGGCGAATCCTGTCAATTCTTTAAGAAGTGAGTAAGTTTTTCTGTCGTCTAGCCACCGATTTATGCGGTTAATAGAAGTTATTCGCTGATAACGGATCTGAATTAGTAACTTCATATCTATAAATCAACCTATCCAAATCATGCGTTATCTGCTTTATTTATGCCTTGTAGTTATTTCATTTTCTTCATACGCCCAAACTGAAGGTAAGCCACCCATCAAGTCGATAGGTACATTGGAATTCAATAAGGATGGGATCTTGTTCATTGGCGATTCTTACGGAGGGGCCGTTTATGCCGTTGACCTGGGAGACAATGAACAAACCGATAACCTTGAAGGTGTTAATATTGGGGACCTGGAAGGCCAGGTAGCCGGTATTTTAGGCACCAGTACAGACAATGTACTTATCCATGATCTGGCGGTTAATCCCATCTCTCAGAATGTATATCTAAGTGTTTCCAGGGGGCGTGCCGCATGGACATCAAAGTGGCAATTGCCTAACGACTTGGCTGCAGCAGACATTTTACTTACGATAAACCCTAAAGGTGAGATTTCTGAGGCATCCCTTGAAAATGTATCTTACAGTATGATCAAACTGCCTAATCCTGTCGATGAAGGTACAAATCATCGATGGAAAAAAGGAGTAACTACTCGTGTAGATGCGATCACCGGATTGAAATACACCAATGGAAAGCTCTATATTGCCGGTCTTTCTAACGAAGAATTTGCCGCCTCCATGTGGGTGGCTTCCTTTCCATTTAAAGATGAAATATCGGCTTCTACCTTAGAGATATTTCACGGGGCACATGGTAAGTATGAAACACATGCTCCTATCCGTACCTTTGTTCCCTACGATTTTAATAACAAAGAACATATTATAGCGGCTTACCTATGCACGCCATTAGTAACATTCGAGGCCTCCAGCTTTGAAGACGGACAGCATATTAAAGGCCGCACCGTAGCTGAGTTTGGTTCCGGAAACTATCCGCTTGATATGGTTCCTTATAAGAACCAGGGTAAGGATTACATTTTGATGACCAATAGCCAGCTGCCACTATTGATCTTCGATCCTGATGATGTGAATAGCTATGAAGGGGCGATTACGGAAGAAGTTCCGGGTTATATGGCTGGCGTTAAGTATACCCCGAGATCGGGCTCAGGCATGCAGCAGCTAGACGATTTAAATGAGAAGTTTTTGATCGCTACACAGCGCCTACCCAGTGGCAAGCTGGCACTTGTTTCATTGTCTAAAGAAAGGCTCGTTCCATAATCCGAATTATCAGGCACTTACTATTTATACAGCTCTATATTTCATTTGCGGCAGTCTATGGCCAACATGTAACTGTTGAAACTAATAAACAGTCGCAAGAATATGGAACATTTAACCTGTCAGGTTTAGATAGCCGCTTATTGCATAGCTTGAAAAGCCTGAAACAGGAAGAGTATACCTCACTCTTCTATGTCCGGGTCAAAAATTCCAGTTTCAACATACTGGGTAAATACATGATATCAGATAGTGTATTCACATTTAAGCCAAGGTTTCTTCCTGATCCTAAGCTTGTTCATACCGCTTTTATTGACTTTGATGCATTAAACAGAATTAGTGATCTGCCTGGTGGCAAAAGTGGTTTGGAGGT
The DNA here is from genome assembly GCA_937899105.1 of uncultured Flammeovirgaceae bacterium. GTDB lineage: Bacteria > Bacteroidota > Bacteroidia > Cytophagales > Cyclobacteriaceae > Fulvivirga. The sequence goes on from CALBPF010000283.1 coordinate 4,020, forward strand.
GTTCGAGTTAGCGTTTGATTCAATGGCCGACAATCTAACGTATATAACCTCTTTTTTCCCAACCGCAGATACCCTGCCCAGTAACGTACTTCGTTGTTATGTGTATTTCTCAAATGCTATGGGGCTTGACGATCCGTATGATCACATTAAGGTCACTGATAGCAAGGGGGAGCCATTGACTGAGCCCTTTGTGGAAATTCCTGAGGGACTTTGGGATGAAAGTAGAACAAGGTTAACCTTACTCTTCCATCCGGGAAGAATAAAACGTGGTGTAGGCCCGAATATGAGTAAAGGTGAAATTTTCAAAGAAAAGGAGACCTATACCATTGAACTTTCACAGGGCTGGGTTGACGGTCAGGGAAGACCTTTAAAGCAGCGTTTCAGCAAAACATTTTTCATTGATAAAGCTGAAAGAAACAGCATAAATATTGAAGAATGGGCGGTTAATATCCCGTATGCGCAAACCAAAGAGGCATTGGCCTTGAAAACGGGCCGTATGTTAGACCAGGCGCTTATACGCAGAATGGTCAAGGTTTACAGTGAAGAGGGTATCGTTCCGGGAAACTGGAGTTTAGGTACTTTTTTCCATTCTTTTATACCTGAATATCCCTGGGGGGCAGGTGACTATATTCTCAAGGTTGATCCCAGGTTAGAGGATGTTTCCGGGAACACTTTACTTTCCGCCTTCGACGTTGAAACAGGCGCCATAACAAACCGGCAAATAGTATCAAGTATTGAATTTAGTATTGAGTAAATTCAATGATCAGCCTCTTTATAGAGCATACCTTAAGCTAACGGATTTCGTTTTACTGTTCCGCTGGTGCATAAATGGCATAATCATTGTATTTCGCAAATCCAATGTTTGTAATTAAGCATTTGCTATATTTATGAACATTTAGACCAAGTCGAAAGATCAGACAGACATTAACCAAAGAATAAAAATTGATACTTATGAAAACTATTCGAATTGTAATGCTTGCATTGGTTTGCTCGGTAGTAGCTTACGCTCCTGCCGAGGCTCAAGTCAACAAAAAGCCACTAAAGAAAGAGATTAAGAAAAAGGCTGTAAAAGAAGCCCGAAAAGAAGCCAAGAGGTTTAAAAAACAGGGCTACGCAGTTGCACCTGGTGCACTGCCAATGGCCAAGCAAATAGAAACCGCCTGGATGCGTCAATATGAAGTTGATGAAGAAGGTTTCCCTTTATATATAGTTGCGTCAGGTAATTCCGTAGCCAACACCCAGTCTGCAGCTAAGCTTCAGGCTACCGAGCTAGCCAAGCTTGAGCTCGCGGGTACAATTTCTACGCAGGTAGCGGCGCTTATTGAAAATAGCGTTTCTAACCAGCAGTTGAACGCTGAAGAAGCTGCTTCAGTTACCAAAACAGTTGCTGCTTCTAAAAATATCATAGCGCAGGAACTTGGTCGCTCTTTGCCACTTTTCGAGATCTATAGAACATTGAAAAATAAAAATGTGGAGGCTTCAGTGAGAATGGCCTATAATACTAGAAAGGCAATGGAAGTTGCGCGAAAAACATTGAGTGAAAAACTTGAATCGGAGACCAATCTGGCACATGAGAAGTTAGAGAAGCTCTTGAAATTTTAATTTTTGATTTATCTCCTTTAAAATAGTGGGCTCAGGTTACTACCTGAGCCCATTTTAATTGATAAGCCTATGAAACGCCTTTGGTCTCTCATTCTGTTCAGTTTACTTCTCGGTCAGCTTTATGGTCAAAAAGATGCACCAGGCTGGCTTGATCCCTACCAGCGTCAGTCACGCTATCCTGCAGAAAGTTACCTGACAGGCCTTAGCTCCGAGCTTGTAGGTAAAAAACAAAGCCTTGCAGATATCTATGGCCAGCTAAATCAGCTCTCGCGCAATCAGATAATAGAATCCATAAAAGTGGATGTCAAGGCTGAAACGGAGATGAATATTTCGATCGTAAATACAGAGGCTACACAAATGCTCGATCAAACATCAATATCATCATCAGAGGCAGAATTAGTAGGTCTGAAATTTGAAAACTACTATAACAAAAAAAAGAAGCTCGCTTTTTCCTTCTCATATGTGAGCGTACAGGAGTTGGTGGATTATAACCTGGATATCATGAGGGTAGGCACTTCGGAAATAGATCAAAACATTAACAGGGCTACTGAAGCCTTGAATGCTGCAAGAAAGGATATAGTGATTGAACTTCTTTACAAATCTCAGGTAAAGCTAAATGAGATTAATGAAGCAGCAATTGTACTATTGGCTCTATCCCAAGAAAGTAGAATTGATTTTCAGAAAATCAGGGAGATGAGATTAGCGGTGGCAGAGCTAACTGATCAGGCGTTGACATCAGGAAAATTAAAAATTGCAGAGTTGGCAAGTTATATCAGCTATCAGTTGCAATTGCAGCTAGGCGAAGATCCGGTTAACCTCTGCGATGGTGCAGTGCACTATGTAGACTCTAAGAAAGAGAGTGACTTTTCAATTGAGCTGAAAACAAAATCCTTGAATTTACTTGGAGAGCTTGGTGCCGCTCAGTTGGCCGAATCAGAATGCCGATTAACGTATACGGGAACATTTTCGGAGTCTAATGATGTAGCAACGGTAACCGCAAATCTTGTGGATGCGGGTGGGACGGCTTTAGCAGGTATCAGTGTGAAAATTCCTATGGATGTTTTGCAATTGGGAGAAGTGAGTTTCTTACCTAAAAATTTCGAATACATAAAGTCATTGTCCTCCATCAAGCTTATGAACGCTACATCCGCCTATGTGATCAAGAAGGTTGACCTCTTTGATTATCCAATTGAGATTGCTGTAAATTATGATGATGAACTCTTAGGTGATATTCCCTTGAAGTTCACCATAAAGCGTGATGAGAAAGTGGAATTCGAAACCAGTATTCTTTCAGATAAATATGGAAAAGCGTCATTAATGCTCAACACGGATCAACTTCCCAGAAGCGGTGACTTTGTGTTAAGCACGGCAATAGATGTGGTTGCCCTGCTTGATGTTTCACCTACATTGGATTTTTATCAAAAAGTCATGCTCGACCATCCACCGTACATTCTGGAGAATAAAATACAAATAATTGCGCCTACCGTATATGTTCAATCTACTGAGCTGAGCCTTGGTGAGCAACGAACCATTCCAATTTTATCCCCATCGATCAAGAAAGAGTTGGCCGGGCTTGACTACCAATTTGTGAACAATAAAGAAGAAGCAGACTACTCTGTTGAGATTGAAGCTGCCACAAGAGAAGGTCAAAGGAATAATATTGCTTTTTTCAGCTATTTGGACGCCACTGTTTCTATGAAGGATTTGAAAACCGGTAAAGAAATTTACAAATATTCTGTTTCAAACGTAAAAGGTGGTGGATCAGATTTTAACAGAGCCGATGCAAAAGCCTACGAAAAAGCCAAGAAAATGATTGCTAATGATTTGTCATACAAGCTTGAATTTGGAGGTTAAAGCCCGACCTTGGAAAGGTAGGACGTCAAGCCTTTATATACTTTATCAGAGGCAACCGTAGAAGCATTGTTGGTCATTTTACTGATACTAGGATACTTGCGTTCTTCCCGAGGCATGCTGGGTAAAGCCCGTTTATCCCCTCTGAAACTTCCGATCCATCTGAACTGCCAGGTGTCGGCGCCCGTGGTAGAACCTGATTCCAAGATCTCTCCGGTCTGAATATCTATAACTTTATAGGTACACCCTACTGTGGCCTCCGCGCTCTTGGAATAAATTTTGGCCACCGCAGTTACATCCCCTTTAATTTCACGTGTTTTTTCCTTGCCATCATCATCTGTATACTTTACTTTCCTGAGAACTACTTCCTTGGTATAGCTTTTTTCGGAAGGACCGGATTCTTGTCTATCCACGATACTTTCCGTTATGTTTCCTACCAGTATTACATCTACCCCCTTGATTTCGCCTATATCGGCAGTAGTACTCTCATCTAGTAGCCCTGATAATGAAAGCTCCTGCTCTCTGATAACTTCATCAAGTTGGTCTCTGTCCATGACTTCGAAAAACTCAAGTTTTCTGGCTTTAGTGGCTAAGTTGCTTAAAAGCTGCTCAGTGAGTCTTGCCGCCACATCGCCATATTCTGATGAAGCTGACATTTCGAATTTATTGACACCCATACGGGTGGTAGCTAACTTCTTGGCATTTTCATACCTCTCAGTTGCATCTCGGTAGTCAGGTGCATATTCATTGGCCCATCTGAAATGTTTAGCGCATCTTCGCAGTTCCGACTTGCTTTCGCTGTTCTCCAACTCTCTGCCCTTAGTGTAGTGCATGGCGGCAGCTTCTTCTTTTGATTTTTCAAATGCAATTCTCGTATCTTCTAAATCCTTGGTATAATCTACAGCATCAAAAGTGAAACCTGGGTCTTTTTTCTTCGCCGGTTTCAATGACTTTTTAGGAATACTGGTAAGCAGATCATTGATAGCATTCATGGTCGTGTAAAGGCGGATGAGTTCGGAAAAATTAGTTACAGTGTAATCGCCCTCGAAAGTTGCCGTACTCTCTTTTAGCTCTTCAATTCTGGTTAAATTACCTTCCATAGCTAGATCGTAAGAATTATTGAGCCTATCCTGTGCCTCGGAGAATTGTCTTTTCTTCTCGGCATTTTTTAATGCCGTAGCGGCGTTTAGCACGGCCTCATTGTATCTTAACTTCTTGATTAAATTTTTAGATTCTCTCAGGTAAAAGTTAGTTTTTTTGCCACCTTGAACCTTATAAGTTCTTAGTGAATAAGAAGGTTGAGCCAAGAGAGATGAAAAGCTAAAAACAAATATAAGAGGGAGTACTATTCGTTTCATAAGGCCGGTTTTTATAGTTAGACAATGCATTGTGAAGATAATAAATATTAGAAAAGCTTTAACCTAATATTCTATTTTGAGTTTTTTGATTTACTTTGATAATGCCTCTGAAGCCCATTTTGTTAGATGTTTTTCCTTGCAATTTATCGCTATTTTAATCTCCTTAATTTAGATGTTGTTGCCGGGGCGGTAATATGTTCAATGGCCTTCGCACGCCTTTTGGATGTTGAAGTAAGTTGGGCTGCACTTTCATTACTTGGATTTACTATTTGGTCGATTTACACCTTTGACAGGCTAATGGATGGCAGGTATAAAAAAGATGCTCTACAAAGTGACAGGCACCGTTTTCATAATAGGAGGGGAAGCTTGCTTAGCTGGCTTTTAGTAGCATGTATCTTATTTTCGGCCATACTCTTATTCTTTATACCGCCCACTACAGTTCTTTGGGGAGCTACTCTGGCATGCGGCGTACTGGCTTATCTAGCCACCATTCATCTTTTAAAAATTAAATGGCTCGTTCATAAGGAGGTGGTTATTGCCACTATTTATACGTTAGGGGTAATGTTAGCTCCGCTCAGTATATATCAGGGCGATTATGGCACTTCTTTTTTACTCTGTGGTGTTATATTTTTTACAATCGTTCTGTACAATCTGTTGGTATTTTCTATGTATGATGAGGACTTTGATTCAAAGTCAGACCTCCCGTCGCTGGTTACCGTACTAGGGAAAAAGCCTGTCAACACCCTTTTGCATATATTGTCGGTGTTTTTGATTGTATCCATTTTGCTAGGTTATATAAACTATGTTAACCCTGTCTTCATTGTTTTTTTCTTTATGAGTACTGTGCTCATTATTATTCATAGATACGCTCACCATCACTTTTTTCAATTGAATTATAGATTTATAGGAGATGCCGTATTCCTGCTTCCTGTAGTACTGCTGTGAACAACTTCGATATAATTGCTCCTATATACGATTTCCTGGCGAAACTGGTATTTGGCAAGGCTCTGATTCACTCCCAGACATATTTTCTATCTCAAGTAAAAGCGGGGAGTCAAATTCTGATCATTGGTGGAGGTACGGGAAAGGTTTTAGACTATTTTAATAGTCTGTCAAGTCCTCTTTCTATAGTTTATGTTGAAAAGTCAGCCAGAATGCTTGACCTCGCAAAAAAACGGGGGCCATTTGTAAACATGGAGATAAGATACGTCCATGGAGATGAAAGATCGGTTCCTCCTGATAAATACGATGTGATATTCACCGCTTTTTTTCTTGATGTATTTATTGAAAAGCACCTGGTTGGAGTTATTCGATTACTAAACGGCAGTTTGAAGAAAAATGGAAAATGGCTGGTAACCGATTTTGTAAATACGCCTATTTTTTGGCAAAAGTGGCTTGTGAGATTAATGTATTGGTTTTTCAAGACCACTACAAATTTGGAGAGTAATACACTTCTTGATTTTGATATCTTCTTAATTCATAGCGGTCTGAAAAGAATAAGTTACAAGGGCTTTTATTTTAACATGATGCAGTCAGCGGTTTACGAAAAAACTGATCGCATTGCTCTTTTTGAAGAATCATAGTAGTACTTTCGAATTGTAAAAAAGTAATAATGAAAAAGATAATCGTACTTTTCTCAATTGTGGCTCTGGCAGCATGCGAAAAAAGAGAAGCGGCCAAAAATGAAGTAGAAGCTCAACCAATAATGCCGGCAGAGGTTTTGAACGTAGCATTTCTGGTGGTAGACGGTGTTTATAATTCTGAGCTTGTTGCTCCTATGGATATACTGCACCACACCGTATTCCACACCGAAAAAGGTATGAAGGTTTTTACCGTCGCTTCGTTACGAGATACGATTACTTCTTTTGAAGGGCTGAAAATAATACCGGATTACTCATTCTTAAATGATTCACTGCCTGAAATTGATGTACTTGTTGTTCCCAGCGCAGAGCATAGCATGGATGCTGATCTGGAAAATAAGGAACTGATCTATTTTGTTAAGGCCACCGCAGATAAGGCACAATATGTAATGTCCCTATGCGATGGCGCTTTTATATTAGCAAAAGCAGGAATAGTTGATGGCAAAGAATCCACAACATTTCCCTCAGACATTGGAAGGTATCGAGAGACTTTTCCAAGCCTAAAAGTGCATGAGGGAGTCAGCTTTGTTCATGATGGTAAACTGATCACATCGGTTGGCGGCGCTAAATCCTATGATCCTGCACTTTACCTTAGCGAACTGCTATATGGCAAGAAAGCTGCTGAAGGTCTTGGAAAAGGGTTGGTTATTGACTGGAAACTTAGCGATATTAAGTACATCAAAGTAGACCGTTAAATCAACTTCGTCACTACCTTAACGTCGTTATGAAGGGTTCTATGAACGGGGCACTTATCGGCAATTTCAAGAAGTCTTTCGCGCTGTTCTGCTGACAGGTTCCCGATTAATTCTATCTCACGTTCAATCTGATCGATTTTTGCCGAATTTTTTTCACAATTTTCACAATCTTCCTCATGCAGCTTGTTGTGTTGCAGGTGAACAATTGCCGCTTCTAAAGGCCACTTTTTTCTGTCCGCATACATTCTCAGGGTCATACTGGTGCAGGAACCTAATGCAGCTACCAGATAATCATAAGGCGTAGGGCCCAGGTCCTTACCACCTACAGATGAAGGCTCATCGGCCAGAAATGAGTGGTTGCCTGCACGAAGTTCTGTGGTATAGCCGTCGTCTCCCGTTATACTCACTACCTGTTTATTGGTAGCCAGAGCATCTTCAGGTTTTAGATCTAAATAGCGAGTGACCCAAGAGGCTATTATGCTACCTACGTAAAGAGAATCATCTTTTTTTGTAAGTAGATGGTCGGCGCCGTCGAGGGTTACAAAACTTTTTGGATGCATGGCCCCTTCGTAGATCTTTCGGGCGTTTTCTATGCTTACAGTATTATCTTGAGGCGAGTGTAGAATTAGTAAAGCTTTATTGAGTGATCCCAGAATTGTCCGTAAATCATTTTTTTCAAGATCATCTAAAAACTGTTTTTTCATCTTGAAAGGCCTACCACCTATAGAAACAGTGGCTTCACCCTTGCTCGCTATTTCACCTAAGCCTTCTGTAAGCAAGTGTTTAACGTGAAGAGGATCCGACGGTGAGCCAATGGTGACTACGGACTTAACCGACGGCATGTCTCCGGCAGCCGCCAACACGGCAGCGCCTCCCAGGGAATGGCCGATTATTATTTCGGGTGGATCATAATTAGTGTCTAAAAAGTCATAAGCTGAATGAAGGTCCTCAATATTTGATGAGAAGGTCGTGTCAGAAAAGTTACCCTCGCTGTTTCCTAAACCGGTAAAGTCAAATCTCAAAACTGCAATGCCCTGTTGTGTCAAAGACCGACTAATGCTAACCACCGCAGATAAATTCTTAGAACATGTAAAGCAATGCGCAAAAATGGCATAGACAGTCGGGGCGCCCGTAAGCGGTATTTCCAGATTGGCAGATAGAGAATTACCCTCTTTATTTTCAAAATTGATTTTTTTGGAGTTCATAAGATAGAATTTTAGGCAAATTAGTAATTTCGAGTTCAGCATATGATCTAGACACTATTAGAAAATGTTTCTCTCAGTTCCAAAGTCGGCTTGCCTAATTTACTTCTCTCTCCCACCAAATCATTATTGATCTGAGATCATTTTTTAATATGAATCAGGATATTATCCAGAATTTCACTGATCCCGCTGCCTTAATAAATTCCGAATCTCAAATCGTTGCCATTAATAAAAAGCTTGAGCAATGGTCTATTGGTGATATTGTGGGTATGGACTTACCCATTTTTGCTGGACTGATTTTTGAAATTGAGTCTCAGGAGATAATGGCTGGTATCCTGAAATCTGGATCGGGATGCAGTGTGTTATCAACGTTAGAAGGTGATATAGTTGAAGTACATTTGATCGGTCTCGATTCAGAAGGCTACATCCTACTTCTTAAAAAAACTAACGAAGAGAATACAAACTTTGAAATTAGCTATAAGTCGCTGATCGCTAGATCACCAATTGCCACTGCAATTTATAGGCCTGATGGCTCTCCAAAATATTATAATGAGGCTTATGGAAACATTTGGGGAGCGCCTTCAGAAATGGGTAAGGCTTTAACCTCTAATTCTGATTATAATATTTTTAAGGACGAGCAACTGGATGAAATTGGCTTAATGCCTTTTATACAAAAGGGTTTCGGCGGTGAAACGGTAGATATTCCTCCTGTAAAGTATAACCCCATTAAAACACACGTCCTTGCTCGTTTTGGTGTTGATCAAGAAAAGCACATTAAAGGTCATATCTATCCTGTGAAGGATGACGGGGGATGTGTCAAAGAAGTTGCCTTGGTGATTTCCGATATTACATTCCAAATGCAGGCAGAAGAAATACTAACAGAAAATCATCTGAAATTTCAGTTGCTCACTATGAGCTTACCGGGTGTGATTTATGAGTATGACTTTGATGAGGACGTTCATTTCAGGTTTGTGAGTCAGGGCTCTATTGAAATGTTTGGCATTACACCTGAACAAATAATTGATGACTATAATGTAATATCATCAATGATCCATGAAGACGATATTGAAGAGTTTAACAGATCTTCTTATGAAGCTGCCAGCAAGGGTCTAAAGTGGGAATGGCAAGGAAGATTTCTTGTGAACGGAGAGATAAAGTGGATTGAGGGAAAATCTGACAAAGGAGGGACAAATACCAAAAAAAGGTATGGCATGCTATTGGACGTAACGGAGCGTGTCTTAGCCGAGAAAAGATCCAAGCATAATGAACAACTCTTCGGTCAACTATTTAATAATTCCCCCCTGGGGCTTGTATTGCTTGATCATAAACACAATGTAGTGCAAGTGAACCAAGGATTTCAAGAAATATTTGGCTTTAATCAGAATGAGCTTAAGGGTAAAAAGCTGAACAATTTAATCGTACCCGAAGAAGGAAGTCAGGAAGCGTTAGATATTAATCTAATTACCAGTCGAGGAGAAGTAGGTAAACTCGAATCGATCAGATTGAACAAAGCCGGTGAAAGAATTCCCGTTATCATTTACGGGGTACCGGTTTTCCTCGAAAATGAAACCATAGGTATCTATGGTATTTATGTAGATATAACACAAAGAACACGAATAGAGAGCGAACTTAAAATTAGAAATGACGAGCTTGATAACTTTGTTTATAAGGTATCACATGATCTAAGAGCGCCACTTTCTTCAATTTTGGGTCTGGTAAACTTGGCTCGAATTGACGATTCAGGCCAAAATCTCAGAGATTATATAGGTATGATCGAGAATAGAATAAAACTTCTCGATTCTTTCATAAATGATGTACTAAGCCATTCCAAAAATTTAAAATTTGAGCTAGACGTTGGTGAAGTGAAATTACGAGATGTCATAGATAAGTGTTTTTCCGATTTAAGCTACCTACCCTACGCTGCAAATATTGATGTTAAAATATCAATAAGAGGCGAGCCACTCTATTCTGATAGATGGCGTGTAAATGAGATTTTTAGAAATCTTATTTCAAACGCCATTAAATATATGGACCCTAATAAGGATGATAGTTTTATAACACTTGATATTGCAATTTCCAGTGCTTCTGCCGAAATAAGGATTGCAGATAACGGTATCGGTATTTCGGAGCATACTCTGCCTAAAATTTTTGATATGTTCTACCGGGCGACGGAATCATCGGAAGGTTCAGGAATCGGTTTGTATATTGTAAAAAATGCCGTTGATAAGCTAGGGGGATCAATCAAAATAAACAGTGAAGAACAGAAAGGAACAACATTCAAAATCGGACTTCCTAATCAAAAACCTGAATAATTAAAAGGTTATAATTGCATCTTATGGAAGTACTGGAAGTATTTAATGATAGCAAACTAATAAAGGAGTTTATACTGTTGCCCGTGAGGCTGTATAAGAATGAAAAGAGTTGGATAAGGTCCCTCGATAAAGATATAGAAGCAGTTTTTGATACCAAAAAGAACAAAGCTTTCAGAAATGGAGAATGCGTTCGTTGGATACTGAAAGAAGGTGGTGTGGTTAAGGGAAGAATTGCCGCCTTCATCAATAAAAAGACCGTCAACAAGGACAATGACCAACCCACGGGAGGAGTAGGGTTCTTTGAATGTGTCGATAATAAGGAGATAGCCTTTAAGCTATTTGATACGGCAAAGGCCTGGCTGGAAGAGCGGGATATGGAGGCAATGGATGGGCCCATAAACTTTGGTGAGCGCGATAAATGGTGGGGCTTATTGGTAGATGGTTTTAATATTGAACCTAATTACAACTGTAATTACAACTTCCCCTACTATCAACAATTATTTGAGGAATACGGGTTTAAGGTTTATTTCAAGCAGCTCACCTTTGGAAGAAAAGTGAGAGACCCATTCTCGTCAAAATTGATGGCTAAAGGGGAAAAGGCGCTTGAGAATACAGATTATACATTTAGGCATTTAGAGTTAAAGAAGCTCGATGAATATACAGAGCATTTTCGGATTATCTATAACAAGGCCTGGGCGCGTCATAAGGGTGTTTCGCAAATGTCAAGTCTCCAGGCTAAGAATATAATGAAGCAAATGAAACCGATCATAGATGAAAAGATCATATGGTTTGGTTACTATGGAAACGAACCTGTTGCCTTTTATATTAATCTGCCTGAAGTCAATCAGATTTTTAAATTTGTGAACGGTAAACTTGACCTAATTGGTAAGGTGAAGTTTGTATGGCATAAGTGGCGTAAAAGTTGTAATAAAATGTTAGGCCTTGTTTTTGGCGTTGTACCGGAACATCAAGGTAAAGGTGTGGAGGGCGCTCTTGTACTGGCTACGGCACAAATGGTACAGAAAGATTACCCGCGTTATGACGATCTGGAAATGAACTGGATTGGTGATTTCAATCCAAAAATGATACGTGTGGTAGAACAAGTAGGAGGCGACGTCGTTAAAACCCACATAACGTATCGAAAGCTTTTTGACGAGTCAAAATCGTTTAAGCGAGCGCCCATTCAATAGAGCTGAATTGTTGAATTTTAGATTAAGGTTTCTTATCAAGAATCTATTTAAGGGTTTTTTTGCTCTTGCTGTCATTGTGCTAGCCTATATTTTTCTTCAAAAATACACTGCTTTTGACGGTTTTATAAACCATATAGGCCAATGGCCGATTTTAGTTTACTCAGTATTTACCATATCTGAGATTATTTTTGGCATTATTCCCCCAGAGCTATTTATGATCTGGTCTATAAAACATGGGCTTTTTGCTAACTATACATTAAATATTCTTTTTCTTACCGGTATTTCATACGCCGCAGGCGTTCTGGGTTATTATATTGGCATCAATGCTTCAAAAATAAGTTTGCTTGAGCCTGTGATGAGAAAGTATGTATATCGCTATAAAAACACTCTTAATAAATTTGGGGGTCTACTAATATTAGTTGGCGCTATAACTCCGGTACCTTTTTCCGCTATCTGTATGTTAGTAGGCGCCACAAATTTTCCGTTTTCAAAATTTTTACTGATTGCAACCGCTCGATTTGCTCGTTTTATAGCTTATTCTGCTATAATCTATCAAGCTAATATTTAGGGAACAAATTTCAAATAGAGCGTATATGATTAATAAGTTTTACAACCCATAACCATTACTTTTGCGGCTTGTTTATTTAAGATATGGAAGCAGTTAAAGGTAAGACAGGAGTACTACTAATTAATTTGGGAACTCCGGATAGTTCCTCAGTAAGTCATGTAAGATCGTATTTATCAGAGTTTTTAAATGACCCAAGGGTCATAGATATACCAAAGCTGTTGCGTTTGATTTTAGTTAATCTAATTATAGTTCCTTTTAGAGCTCCTAAATCTGCTAAAGTATATAAGGAGCTATGGACCGAACAAGGTTCGCCACTGCTTTTCCATAGCCAAAAAGTGTCTGAACTATTGAATGAGCAGCTAGGTAACGACTATGATGTTTATTTGGCCATGCGATATAAAAACCCTAACATCAGGCATGTATTGGAAAAAATGAGGAAGGAGAAATACAAAAGGATAGTCTTGCTTCCTATGTTTCCCCAATATGCCTCTGCCAGTACGGGATCGGCTTTAGAGTTGGCTATGCAGGAAATAAGCAAATGGTGGGTAATTCCTGAAATTAAGGTAATAAGTCAATATTATAACCACCCGAATTTTATTGATTCTGTAGTGGATAGAGGGTCTAAATATAATTTCTCAGAATATGATCACATTCTTTTTTCTTATCACGGTCTACCTGAGCGTCAAGTAGATAAAGTTTACGATGAAGGACTTTGTCAGGAGCGCGATTGTGAGCATGAGGTTACTGAAGAGAATCAATACTGTTACAAAGCTACGTGCTTTGCTACTACGAGACTTATAGCAAACAAATTAGGTATAGATGAAAGTAATTATACCGTCTGCTTTCAGTCACGACTAGACAAGAATTGGCTTGAACCTTTTTCCGATAAAGTGGTGGAAGAGTGGGGTAAAAAAGGAGCAAAGAAGCTCTTGGTATTCTCTCCGGCGTTCACGGCTGATTGCCTGGAAACCATCATTGAAATAGGAGATGAATATCAGGAGATATTTGAAGATGTTGGTGGAGAAAAAGTTCAACTTGTGGAAAGCCTGAATGATCACCCCTTGTGGGTTGAGTGCCTTAAAGACCTTGTGCTAAACGGACAAAGCGGCTAAGCCTCTACCCGATAAAACTCGGCAACTTTATTCACGGTAAAGTCAATTTCTTCAACAGTAGTATACTTGCTAAAAGAAAAACGCACCGCGCCTCGCGCCGGGTCAGTTTCCAAAGCGCTTAACACATGAGAGCCCATTGTGGCGCCACTTGAGCAGGCGCTTCCGCCAGATGCAGAGATGCCGTTAATGTCTAAAGTAAACAATAGCATGTCATTGTCTTCCGAAGAGGGCAGGCACACATTTAATACAGTGTAGAGACTTCGTTCGAAATTTGCTGAATCACCATTAAAACTAACCCCGGGAACAGTTTCTTTGAGTCTTGAGATCATTTGGGATTTCAAACCTTCAATGTGTTTTTGATGTTCAATCATATCACGATAGGCAATTTCAAGGGCTTTTGCTGTACCTATGATACCTGTGACATTTTCAGTTCCTCCTCTCATCTCGCGTTCTTGGGCGCCTCCATGAATAAATGGATGGATCGCGCTCCCCTTTTTTATGTACATGAAACCAGCGCCCTTTGGACCATGAAATTTATGCGCCGCTCCAGCAATACACTGTGCTTTTAGGTTTTTTAGATCATGTTGATAGTGGCCAACGGTTTGCACAGTATCAGAGTGAAAAATAGCATCATACTCTTCTGCTAGTACACCGATAGCGTCCAGATTATTGATATTGCCAATTTCATTATTGGCGTGCATAAGCGAAACCAGGGATCTGTCATTACTTTTTAAAAGCTCCTCTAAGTGATCTATTTTTATATGACCCTCTTCATCAAGGTCTACATAGCTTAATTCTATTTTGCCGATGCGCTCAAGGTTTTCCAATGTATGGAGCACCGCATGATGTTCTATTTTTGAGGTAATGGCATGTTTCAGTCCGTAAGACTCTATGCCACACGAAATGAAAGTATTATCTGCTTCTGTTCCGCCGGAAGTAAAGAAGATCTCACCTGGGGTAGCGTTTAATAATTCTGCTACGGATTTACGAGCATATTCTATGGCCGATCTCACTTCGCGACCATGGCCATGTGTTGAAGATGGGTTGCCGTAATGCTCCCTAAAAAATGGCAGCATGGCATCTAGCACTTCAGGGTCTAGAGGTGTGGTTGCGGCATTGTCCAAGTAGATCCGTTTCATAGGCTTAGCTGATTATTTCTTTAATATCGTTGATAATCTTATTTGCCAAATACTCTGAAGTGGCTTCAGAATCTGATTCCGAATAAATGCGGATGATAGGTTCAGTATTTGACTTTCTCAAATGGACCCATTCGTTTTCAAATTCTATTTTTACTCCGTCAGTTGTGTTTATTTTCTCGTTGGCATATTTTTTCTCGATCAACCTAAGAATTTTATCTACGTCAACCTCAGGGGTCAGCTCAATCTTGTTTTTAGAGATATGATAGTTAGGATAGCTGGCTCTTAGTTTAGATGCGCTAACTCCTGATTTTGCTAAATGAGTTAAAAACAGAGCAATACCTACTAGTGCATCCCTGCCGTAATGAAGTTCAGGATAAATGATTCCTCCATTGCCCTCACCACCAATGACAGCGTCTGTAGCTCTCATCTCGGTGACTACATTTACTTCTCCAACAGCTGATGAAGAGTAAGAACCTTTGTTGCGTTCAGCTACAACGCGAAGCGCCATAGAAGAACTTAAGTTCGATACGGTATTCCCTTTTTTATGCTTTAATATGTAATCAGATACGGCTACAAGCGTATATTCTTCACCAAAAGGAATGCCATTCTCCTGGATGAGCGCCAGGCGATCTACATCGGGATCTACAACTATTCCAAGATCATAATTGCCGTTTTCTAAGTCAGAACAGATGTGAGTTATGTTTTCAGGTAGGGGCTCGGGGTTATGAGGAAAATGACCTGTTGGTTCACAGT
Organism: uncultured Flammeovirgaceae bacterium; assembly: GCA_937899105.1. Taxonomy (GTDB): domain Bacteria; phylum Bacteroidota; class Bacteroidia; order Cytophagales; family Cyclobacteriaceae; genus Fulvivirga. The sequence continues at coordinate 19,442 of CALBPF010000283.1, forward strand.
ACAGCTCTTTTACTTCATCCACACCTAAGACAGTTAACAACTTTGGTAAAGCGATACCCCCTGTTGAGTTCACACAATCAATGACTACTCTGAATTTAGCCGATCTTATTGCCTCCCTGTCCACCAATGGAAGATCAATAATGGCCTGGATGTGCTTATCTATAAAACTATCATCCTGGCGATATCTACCAAGTTTTAACACTTGTGCAAATTCAAAATCCTCTGCTTCGGCAATAGTGAGAACTTCTGCTCCATCCTCTCCTGAAATAAACTCTCCATTCGCATTTAGAAGCTTAAGGGCATTCCACTGAATAGGGTTATGGCTGGCAGTTAAGATAATACCTCCCGAGGCGCTTTCCATCTCAACGGCCATTTCTACAGTCGGTGTGGTAGATAAGCCGAGATCGATGACGTCAATACCCAGGCCAATAAGAGTACTACTTACAAGGTTGCTTACCATTTCTCCGGAAATACGGGCATCTCTGCCTATTACCAGCTTTTTGTTCTCAGACTTGGAAATTGCCCAAGTACCAAATGCTGCTGTAAACTTTACTACATCTAAAGGTGTCAACCCCTCCCCAGGCTTGTCTCCAATAGTCCCTCTTATTCCGGAAATGGATGTTATTAACGTCAATGCTTTATAAGGTTAATTATGCCGTAAAGTTAGTAAAATGGTGAAAGCTTAAATCAGCCTTTACGAAAACAAAAAAAGCTGCCTTTGGTGGCAGCTCATGTCCAGTGGCAGATATTTTATTAAGAAAATTTGGCCATCACTTTGTCTACTTCCGAATCCGGGTTGCCGCATTCCGTATCTTCTCCTACCTTTTTTCCACAATATCCACACGTCGCACCTTCTTTATTCAAATAGGGGTTTTGCGAGGCGCATGTCCCTTTGAATTGGCCATTCTTAATGAAAATTAGGCGTACAGACATAAGAACAAAAAACAATGCAATAAAGCCGATGCCCAAAAGTAAAGTAGCCATAAATGATTATTTTTTTACAAATTTAATGATTAGACTAGAAAAACAGGCAGCGGTGATATTAAGTTTCACCTGAATAAAAACTTATGAGTAAAGTACAGGCTAGCGTGGATACCGAAAGAGAAAAAAAGTTGGAAGCATTTGACCGGCTTCTCACCATTATGGATGAACTCCGTGAAAACTGCCCATGGGATAAGAAACAGACCTTGGAGTCGATTCGCCATTTAACAATAGAAGAAACCTATGAGTTAAGCGATGCCATTATTGAGGGAGATTTAGAAGAGATAAAGAAGGAATTGGGTGATCTCATGCTTCATAATGTCTTTTATGCACGTATTGCCTCGGAGTCTAATGCTTTTCATATTGGAGATGTACTGAATGCAGTTTGTGATAAATTGGTTGAAAGACACCCACATATTTATGGAGATGTGGATGCCAAAGACGAGAATCAGGTAAAGCAGAATTGGGAGAAGATTAAACTCAAGGAGAAGGGACAAAAAAAACGAACTGTGTTAGGTGGAGTCCCCAAGTCGCTTCCAGCAATGGTCAAAGCTATGCGTATTCAGGAGAAGGTGAGAGGGGTTGGTTTTGACTGGGAAGAAAAACACCGGGTTTGGGAAAAGGTGGAAGAAGAAATGCAGGAATTTAAGGATGAGTTCAACGTTGAAAACGGAGATATCAATTTTGAAAACGCACAAAACGAATTCGGGGATCTACTGTTCTCATTAATTAATTATGCGCGATTCCTGGAGATCAATCCGGAAGAGGCATTGGAAAGAACGAATAAAAAATTTATTAAACGCTTTAATTATTTGGAAAGTGAATCTAAAAAGGATGGTAAAAATTTAGGAGAGATGCCCTTGGTAGAAATGGATAAATACTGGGAAAAAGCTAAAAAGCTAAACTAAATTTCAACAGAAATTTTATGCAGAATCAACAGACTGTAATGCTCCTCTTTCTAGGGTTTCTAATTGTCGCCGTTGGCGCCAATCAAATAGCTAAAATCTTTCAGCGTGTTAAGCTTCCAATTATTACAGGGTTGTTAATTATTGGTATAATGGCCGGCCCGTTTGTTCTTGGTCTTGTTCCTAAGGCGTCCAGGACCGATTTAAATTTCATTAATGATATTTCATTAGCCTTCATAGCCTTTGCCGCAGCAGCTGAGCTCTACCTTAAAGATTTAAGGAATCGCTTGAAGAGTATTAAATGGATGACATTTGGGCAGCTGGTAGTTACATTTATCATGAGCGCAATTTGTGTTTTCTTTCTTGCCGATCAGATAAATTTTATGGATGGCATGACTACAAGACCTAAAATTGCAATTTCCATATTAGTGGCAACCATATTTGTAGCCCGCTCACCTGCATCAGCCATTGCCGTGATTAATGAAGTGAGGGCAAAGGGGCCTTTCACCCAAACGGCAATGGGTGTTACCGTGTTAAAGGATTTTCTGGTTATCGTATTGTTTGCCATAAACATGTCTCTGGCCAATGTACTTGTAAAAGGTACTGATCTGAATTTCTGGTTTTTAATAATTTTAATTTTAGAACTAGCCGCCTCTTTTATATTAGGTTACTTCTTGGGACGATTACTAATTATTGTTCTCTCATTAAATATTCATAAGCACGCTAAGACGGTTTATATCCTGGGTCTTGGATACACGATGTATATTCTCTATTACTTCTTAAAGGATTATACGCTGGCCAATTTCGGGAAGGAGTTTTTAATTGAGCCACTGCTCATATGTATAATAGGAAGTTTTTTGGTTACCAACTACTCTAAATACAGGTACGAGTTTATCAAGATAATTGAAGATGTAGGACCGGGAATTTATGTGGCTTTCTTTACCCTTACTGGAGCCACTATGTCTATTGACTTGCTTCTGCAGGTGTGGCCGATTGCTTTAATCTTCTTTGCTGTAAGGCTTGTTAGTATGATTATTGGAGCCTATATAGGTGGTAGCCTTGCAGGAGATCCGCCTTTGTTTAACAGGATAGGCTGGATGCCCTACATTACACAAGCAGGAGTAGGGCTTGGTCTTGCCACCATTGTAGCAAATACATTTCCTGAGTGGGGCATCCAGCTCTCCACCTTGATCATTGCAGTAATAGTACTTAATCAAATTGTTGGGCCACCTCTTTTCAAATGGTCGTTGAATATGGTAGGTGAGAGTAGAGAGCGGCATGAAACTCCGGAATTTGACGGTATACGGGATGCCATCATTTTTGGCTTGGAAAGCCAATCAGTAGCCTTAGCTAAGCAACTAAGCGATCATGGGTGGCAGGTAAAAATTGCTACAAGAAAGAAGAACCTAAATCCGGATGAATATCCAAACTGTGATATACATACTATTAAATCACTTTCTTTAGAGGCATTTGAAAGCCTGGAGGCGTCAAAGTCAGAAGCTATTGTTTTAATGCTCACAGATGAAGAAAATTTGGAACTGTGTGAATTAATATACCAGCACGTAGGTACTAAGGACGTAGTAGTTCGTCTAAACCATCACTACAATTTTAATAACTTTCATAAACTTGGTGCATTGGTAGTTGATCCGTCTACCGCTATTGTTAGCTTAATGGATCACTTTGTGCGCTCACCTCAGGCGACTTCATTGCTGCTAGGCATGCAAAAAGGTCAGGATACCATCGATCTTGAAGTACTTAACCCAAATCTTCAAGGGCTTTCGCTTCGAGATATCCGTTTTCCTGCGGATATCATCATTCTTTCCATTCGAAGGAAAGGGCAGATGATTATTTCACACGGTTACACCCGCTTGCGAAGAGGCGATTGGGTAACCATGGTTGGCTCTGAAGAAAGCCTGGAAAAGATGACGCTCCTTTTTGATAAAAATCCCAGCTAATGTTGGATAATGGGCGGTTGTTTCTGAATAATGAAGCTTATGAGTCCACTAATGAGGCGGATCGTCTACGGGTGATTCTAACAGGTATGGGAGCTGTAATAGTCGTTATCGTTTGCCTATTTTTTGCGGTTATTGAGCTTTTTATAGGTGAACTTGGTTTTATTCCATTTTACGGAATTATGACCCTATTTTCATTATTGAGTTTAACGCTATTGCGCAGAGCCAGCTTCGATGTGGCCAAAATTGTTTTTATAGTTCCTGTTTTATTGGTCATAGCTGTTTTGGCATCTATTGAGAAGCAGGCAACAGGAGTTTATCTCTATTTTTTGGCAGCCTGTGTCTACGTTATAACAATTTTCGGTTATGAGAAAATTATTTATTCCGTATTGTTTTCTTTGCTTACTGTGGCGCTGGCCTTCGTGTCCTATTTTTATGATATTAATATTGTAGAATCAGAAGAGCTCACTCAAGCCTATATCGATACAAGCTATATTACCAACTTTATCGTTTCGCTTTTCTCGTCCTTACTTGCCATTTACTTTTTGATGCGACTAAATATTAAGTCGAATGAACACTTAGTAAAAACTTCCGAAGAACTTCGAGAAAGTGAGAATAAGTTCCAACTGGCTGTCCAAGGTTCTAGCGCTGGTATTTGGGAATGGAACAGTGCAGAGGATTTAATTCACATTTCACCTAAGTTAGCTGATCTATTAGGTTACAAGAACGGAGATCTCAAGCGACTTACCATGCATGGAATGCTTTCGTTTATACACCCTAATGATCTTGAAGATGCAAAGGAGAAGTTACTTGAGCATTTTAGGGAAAGAACTCCTTTTTCGGTAGAGTGTAGAGCGAGAACGAAAACAGGCGACTATATCTGGGTGCTGGATACTGGACAGGCAGAGTGGAATAGTGAAGGTCGAGCTACTAAGATGGTAGGTACTGTCTTAAATATAGACGAAAGAAAAAGAGCTGAAACACAGATTCAAAAGCAGAATGAATTGCTGGCAAAAGCTAATGAGGAACTGGATAGGTTTGTTTATAGTACTTCTCATGACCTGAAAGCTCCTTTGAGCTCGGTGCAAGGTTTAATTGCCATTGCTGAATTAACGGACGATAAAGAAGAGCTAAAGGAGTGCTTGAACCTGATGAAAGGGCGTATCTCTAATCTGAATGCTTTCATTGCAGATATTACCAATTACTCCAGGAACAGTAGGTTAGGACTATCTATTGAAGAGGTGGATTTAAAAAGTTTGTTGGATGAAGTTTTCGATGATCTGGAATATTTTAAAGGACGTGCCGATATTTCCTTTGAAATGGATTTTCCTGAGTCATTCAGCGTGTCTACTGACCGGAAAAGACTCAAAGTTATATTAGGTAACCTGCTTAATAATGCTGTAAAATACCATAATTATGATCTGGAGAATCCAATTGTCCAGATCAAAGCCGGCCACGAGGAGAGTCAAGATATGATCCAGGTAATTGATAATGGGCAAGGAATAGCTTTAGAACATCATTCAAACATTTTTGATATGTTCTATCGCGCGACAGAAAGGTCTGATGGATCTGGCTTGGGCCTGTATATTGTAAAAGAAACCGTTGACAAGCTGCAAGGAAGTATTACTTTACAGTCTGAAGTTGATACGGGTTCTGTATTTACGCTAAAGTTACCGAAACCTCAAGGTATCAAATTATTGACGTCAATAGCATAAACTGCAATTTAATTTATCTTTGCGCGCTATGGCAAATCAAGATGATAATCTATTGAAAAAAGTAGTAGCGCATGCCAAGGAGTATGGGTTTGTTTTTCAATCTAGCGAGATATATGATGGCATCGGAGCTGTTTACGACTACGGTCAATATGGGTCGGAATTAAAAAATAACATTAAAACCTTCTGGTGGAAGGCCATGGTGCAGATGCATGAAAATATAGTAGGTATCGACTCTGCTATTTTTATGCATCCCACTACATGGAGAGCCTCTGGCCATGTCGATGCTTTTAATGATCCATTAATAGATAACAAGGATTCTAAGAAAAGATATCGTGCAGATACGCTAATAGAAGACCATGTAGCCAAAATTGAAGGTAAGATTAACAAGGAAATAGCTAAGGCAGAAAAACGTTTTGGAGACAGTTTTAATAAAGACCAATTTGTAACCACAAACGGCCGTATTGTCCAATACAGAGATCAGATTAATTCTATAAATGACAGAATGAAATCTGCGATTGAATCGGACCGGTTACATGACCTGAAAACACTGATTGAAGAACTGGTGATTGCCTGTGCAGTTTCCGGCTCTAAGAACTGGACTGATGTTCGTCAGTTTAACCTGATGTTTTCAACAGAGATCGGCTCCCTGGCGGAAGGCGCTAACACTGTATACTTAAGGCCGGAAACTGCACAGGGTATTTTTGTAAACTTCCTAAATGTTCAGAGGACCGGGAGGATGAAAATACCCTTTGGTATTGCTCAGATAGGAAAAGCCTTCAGAAATGAGATCATAGCACGTCAGTTTATTTTTAGGATGCGTGAATTTGAGCAAATGGAAATGCAGTTCTTTGTGAAACCAGGTGATGAGATGGAATGGTATGCACACTGGAAAAATAAACGCATTAAGTGGCATAAGGCTCTAGGTCTTGGTGAAGACAATTACCGATTTCATGACCATCTCAATCTGGCGCATTACGCCAATGCTGCCTGTGATATAGAGTTCAAATTTCCCATGGGGTTCAAAGAGCTGGAGGGAATCCATAGCCGAACGGATTTCGACTTGAAAGCGCATGAAGAATATTCTGGTAAGAAACTTCAATTCTTTGATCCACAGGAAAACAAAAACTACGTTCCCTATGTGGTAGAAACTTCTATTGGTTTAGATAGGATGTTCTTAGCCATTATGTCCAGCGCCTATAAAGAAGAGACACTGGTAGACGGTAGTGAACGTACGGTACTAAAAATACCGGCGGTCTTGGCTCCTGTCAAAGTGGCTGTTTTACCTCTTATTAAAAAAGATGGGCTTCCTGAAAAAGCAAGGGAAATTATTGATGAGCTAAAATTTAACTTCAACTGCCAATATGATGAAAAAGATGCCATAGGCAGGCGATATCGAAGACAAGATGCCATCGGAACTCCATATTGTGTTACTGTCGATCATGATTCTTTAAAGGATGGGCAAGTGACATTGCGAGACAGGGACACAGCAGAACAAGAGCGTATCCCCATTTCTGAATTGAAAGCTAGAGTAGCACATTTAGTTTCTATAAACACTTTATTAAGAACGATCTGATGTTCTGGCAGGTAGTAGCAGTCCTGCTGGTATTGGGGCTGATTGCCGCAGTAATTAAAGTTTTTTATGACATTGCTGCACTCATATACCGCCAGTTCATTTCAATAGTAAAGCGCTATAGAAATATTAAAGACTCAGATCGTGCCATTTTAAAGAAATACTGCGCCTACTACAATCTACTTAGCAGAAGAGATAAGGTTAACTTCGAAAAGCGTGTTCAACGCTTTATGTATTCTAAGAGATTTATACCTAGGGGCGTTGATCATATTACCGACGAAATGCGCGTTCTTATTTCGGCAAGCGCCATACAGCTTACTTTTGGACTGAGGAAGATCTTTCTTACCCATTTCGATAAGATCTTAATTTACATGGATGCCTATTATTCAAATATTACTCAGAAATACCACCTTGGCGAGGTAAATCCAAGAGCGGGTATAATCATCATTTCCTGGAAAAGCTTTATAGATGGTTATGCAAACCTTTCTGACTCCTTGAATCTTGGTATCCATGAGATGGCCCATGCCATCCATTTTGAAAATAAGATCCGAAACGAGGAATATGAGTTCCTTGGTAAGGATGCCTTATTGCGGCTCGAAAAAATAACGGCTAGAGAGATAGTAAAAATCAACACCAAGCAGGAACACTTTTTTCGACCTTATGCAGGCGCTAATGAATATGAATTTTTTGCAGTAGCGCTAGAGTATTTCTTCGAGAAGCCTACGGAGTTTAAATCTGCATTACCGGATTTGTATGATACTTTAAAGAAGCTTCTCAATCAGGATCCCATTAGTTTATATAAATTGGCAGTGTGAACTGGAATCAGCTATTATCAGATAAAAGAGGAAAAGATCAGAAAAAGTCAAATCTGGAAGGCACAAGAAGCGCTTTTGAGCAAGATTATGACCGTGTAATTTTTAGTCATCCTTTTCGCAGACTACAGGATAAGACACAGGTACACCCACTCCCTGAAAATGATTTTGTACATACCCGGTTGACTCATAGTCTTGAGGTATCCAGCGTAGGAAGGTCGCTGGGTAAGAAGGTAGGAAAGGCCATCTTAGAACGAAATTCAGAGCTTGCCAAGAATTTTGATCTACATGATTTTGGAGGAATAGTGGCTGCCGCTTCTCTTGCTCATGATATTGGCAATCCGCCTTTTGGGCATTCCGGTGAGGACGCTATTTCTGAATTCTTTAGCTCGGGACAGGGAATGCGATATAAATCACTGGTGAATGATCTCGAATGGACTGACCTGACCAATTTTGAGGGAAACGCTCAAGGCTTCCGAATTCTAAATAAAGATCGTTACCAAGGTTTACGGTTAACACATGCTACACTGGCAGCCTTCAGTAAGTACCCGCGACAATCCATTATTGAAAAGTGTGATCCTAATAGACGCAGTCAAAAAAAGTATGGCTTCTTTCAAAGTGAACGCCACATTTTTGCTTCAATTGCCGAAACGGTAGGGCTCATCCCGTTTGAAGACTATTCCTGGTCGCGTCATCCGTTAGCCTTTCTGGTGGAAGCTGCAGACGACATATGTTATAATCTTATCGATTTAGAAGATGGGTGTCGCCTGGGGTTAGTTACCTATGAAGAGGCCATTGAGCTTTTTTCCGATATTTTGAGAGATAGATTCAAGCCTGACAAGCTAAAGTTAATCGATAGTAAGAATGAACAAATTAGTACCCTGAGGGCCATAGCTATTGGAATTTTAGCAGATGAATGTACTCAGTTGTTTTTGGATAATGAATCGGCTTTAATGAATGGAAAATTCGATACTGCATTTACCGATCTAATTCCATCAAGCGGTGTACTTAATCAGATTGTGAGACTTTCCATCGACAAGATTTACAGATCAACAGGAGTTCTGGAAACAGAAATTGCAGGGTTCGAAGTGCTTCCGGGACTGCTGGATATTTTTACAAATGCCGTTATAAAAAAGTATGTTGAAGATGATGCTAACTCAAGGGATAAATCTGCCTTAAGGCTCATGCCTTCAGAAGTGCTTACCGAGCTGGATCAAATGGATAAAAAACCTTATCACCTATTGATGAATACGGTAGACTTTGTGTCCGGCCTTACCGATCGTCATGCTATTTCGTTGTTTAGAAAAATCAAAGGGATTTCGCTACCTAACGGATAGCTTCTAAAGTGCTTTCAAATTATTGTTTCAGGGTAAAATCATTACCTTTGCGCTTTATTTTTTCAGATGTGGACTAAGCTCTCCCATAACATAATAAAATACCGTTTATTACTGGTTTTGATACTGGTCGGAATAACCGTGTTCATGGGTTACCATGCCCGCAATGTAGAGATGAGCTATAATCTCAGCAGCACGGTGCCTTCTGACGATCCCGACATGGTTGAATTCATGGATTTCAAGCATCTTTTTGGTGAAGACGGTAATTTAATGGCCATTGGAATCAAAGATAGCTCTGTATATACGGCTGAGAAATTTGAATTGTTGAGAGAAATGAGCAACAAGCTCAACGATTTGGAAGGTATAACCAATGTAGTTTCATTACCACTGATAAAGAGACTAAAAAAGGACACTGCGCAACGAAAATTTGTACTCGAACCAGTTTTTACAAATACCCCATCGTCAATTCAAGAATTCGACAGTCTATTACAGGTATCACTTGACCAGCGCTTCTACACAGGCCGATTGGTAAACCCAGAAAATGGGGCTACAGTGCTTTTGTTATCTATTGATAAAGAAGTACTTAACTCATCTGATAGGATAGCGTTAACAGAGAATATTCAAAGGATAGGGGCGGATTTTAACAAGAAAACAGACATTCAGCTTCATTATGCTGGACTGCCCTTTGTACGGTCAGTAGTGGCAGGTAAAGTGAGCAATGAAATGAAGATATTCTTGTTTCTTTCTGTGATAGTTACCGGCCTCATTCTTTTCATATTTTTTCGAACCTGGGATGCAGTGGTCTTCCCAATGACCATTATTGCCGTGGTTGTAATTTGGGTGCTTGGCTCGCTGGTACTCTTCGGTTATAAAATAACTTTATTGACCGGGTTGATACCACCTGTTATAGTTGTTATTGGAATTCCAAACAGCGTATATCTTTTAAACAAATACCATCAAGAGTTTGAAACTCACGGCAATAAGATGATGGCTGTTAGTCGCGTTGTGCGAAAAATTGGTCTGGTAACGCTAATAACTAATTTTACTACAGCCATTGGTTTCGTTGTTTTAGCTACCACGGATATTGTCATACTCAAAGAGTTTGGTATAGTAGCAGGTATTAATATTCTGGCAACCTTTGTCGTAAGCATTATACTCATACCAGCCGTATTTTCGTGGCTTCCATCTCCAAATGTGAAGCGGTTAAAACATTTAAAGTTCAAGCCACTTGATTTTGTATTGACTAAGATGGATTTGCTGGTCCATCGTCATCGTAGTTTTATTTACATGCTTACCGCCACAATTGTAGGCATCTCATTATATGGTATGTACCAAATAGAAACAGTGTCGTACATGGTAGATGATATTCCGGCTGATAGTGATATTAAAAAAGACCTGAGGTTTTTTGAAGAGCACTTTAGTGGGATCATGCCTTTAGAGATCGTAGTAGATACGGATAAGAAAAGAGGGGCCATTGATGTCAAAAATCTTAGAATGCTCGATCGACTTGAGAAATTCCTGGCACAACAGCGCGATATTTCGGAACCTTTATCCCTGGTCAGTTTTGTAAAGGCTGCGCGACAGGCCTATTATGGAAACAACCCGTCAAGATATTCAATACCTAACAAGCGTGAAAGTAATTTCATTTTAAGATACATGCGAAACCAATCCGACAGTTCGGGTTTATTTAGCTCATTTGTGGATTCTACACTTCAAAAAATGAGAGTGTCGATGCAGGTGGCTGATGTAGGTTCATATAAGATGGATTCTTTGGTAAATCAGGTTATTCAACCCAAAATCGATACCCTATTTGCAGAAAGTGATTTAAAGTTGAGCATTACAGGAACAACGCCTTTATTTATTAAAGGCAATAAATTTCTGATCCAGAATCTGCGATTTAGTTTATTACTAGCCTTTATTATTATTTCTATAATAATGGCCATACTTTTTGCCAATATTCGAATGATCATTATCTCGCTTGTGCCGAATATTATTCCCTTATTAATTACAGCCGGTATTATGGGGTTTGTTGGAATCCCATTGAAACCCAGTACAGCCTTAATTTTTAGTATAGTATTCGGTATTTCGGTTGACGACTCTATTCACTTTCTGGCTAAGTACAGGCAAGAGTTATTTGCCAACAGGTTTTTCGTGCCTTTAGCAGTAAGTAAAAGCTTGCGCGAGACTGGTGCGAGTATGATGTATACCTCGATTATTTTATTTGCCGGGTTTGTGATTTTTGCCGGGTCTAGCTTTGGCGGCACTGTTGCGCTTGGTATTTTGACCTCCATCACATTGTTAATAGCAATGATCACGAACCTGATTTTACTACCTTCTTTACTTCTTACCTTCGATGACGGGAAAAGAAGAAAGGATATGCACCCGTTAATTGAGCAGTATGACGATGGATTCTATGCTGAGGATGAGGACGAGGAGATTGATCTTTCACAAATAAAGGTGGCACAACACAAAGTAACTGACGACGTTAATTCATAGATTTTGCCGGAGTTGAAATGAAGTATAAAGAGTATAAGCACCTAAACTATGCTGAGATAGCTAAAGAGGCGCTCGATTTTTGGAGGGAGAATGAAGTTTTTGAAAAATCTGTTTCTTCTCGCGAGGGCAAGCCTACATTTACCTTCTTTGAGGGGCCACCGTCTGCTAACGGTACGCCAGGTATCCACCATGTTATGGCACGTGCGGTTAAAGACATATTCTGTCGTTACAAAACGCTCAAAGGGTACCAGGTAAAGCGGAAAGGGGGTTGGGACACGCACGGTTTACCCGTGGAGCTTCAGGTTGAGAAAGAACTTGGTATTAAGAAAGATGATATTGGCAAGACCATATCCGTTGCTGAATATAATCAGAAATGCCGCGAGACAGTGATGAAATATAAAGATCAGTGGGACAATCTTACTCAAAAAATGGGTTATTGGGTTGATCTTAACGATCCGTATGTCACTTTTGAGCGAGATTACATTGAATCACTCTGGAGTTTGCTGAAGAAGCTTTTCGATAAAGATCTACTTTACAAAGGTTATACTATTCAGCCTTACTCGCCCGCGGCAGGAACAGGATTAAGCTCTCACGAACTAAACCAGCCAGGAACCTATAAAGATGTTAAGGACACCACAGTAACAGCGCAGTTCAAAGTAAAGGGGAGCACAAATGAATATTTTCTAGCTTGGACGACCACACCATGGACCCTTGCCGGTAATAGCGCTTTAGCTGTTGGCGAAAAGATCGACTACGCCAAAGTCAGAACGTTTAATGCGTACACTTTTGAAGAAATTATAGTGATACTAGCTAAAGATAGAGTTAGTTCCTATTTCAATCCTAAGGCAGCTGATTTAGTACTTGAAGATTATAATGAGGGGGATAAGCTCATTCCTTACCAGATTATGGAGGAGGTAAAGGGATCCGATTTGGTAGGGAAAGAATATGAGCAACTGCTGTCCTATGTGAAACCAAATGGGCCGGCCTTCAAAGTAATACCGGGTGATTTTGTAAGCACTGAGGACGGTACAGGTATTGTTCACATTTCACCCACATTTGGTGCAGATGACCAGAGAGTTGCAGCTCAAGCAGGAATAGCTGCTATCCTGGTCAAAGATGAAGAGGGTAAAGATGTACCCATTGTGGATAAACAGGGTCGGTATGTAAAAGAGATCACTGATTTTGCAGGTATACACGTTAAGAATGAGTACTATGCGGCAGGTCAGGCGCCTGAAAAGTCGTTAGATGTTCAGATTGCTATTAAGCTAAAAGAAGAGAATAAAGCTTTTAAAGTAGAAAAATACGAGCACTCGTACCCCCATTGCTGGCGTACGGATAAACCCATCTTATACTATCCGCTAGACTCATGGTTTATAAAAACCACAGCTATGAAGGATCGATTGGTAGCATTAAATAAGACCATCAATTGGAAGCCCGAATCTACAGGAACAGGTAGGTTTGGCAATTGGTTGGAGAACCTGGTGGATTGGAACCTTTCACGGTCCCGGTTCTGGGGAACGCCATTACCTATCTGGGTATCTGAAGACAAGAAAGAACAGAAGTGCATTGGCTCGCTTGATGAACTGAAAAGTGAAGTTTCTAAAGCTGTTGAAGCAGGATTTATGTCAGAGGAATTATCTGATGATTTTGATTTGCACAGACCTTATGTGGATGATGTAGTTCTTGTTAGCGATACAGGGCAAAAAATGCTTCGTGAATCGGACCTTATTGATGTTTGGTTTGATTCTGGCGCTATGCCATATGCGCAATGGCACTACCCTTTTGAGAACAAGGAGATTTTTGAAGCTAACTTCCCGGCTGATTTTATAGCAGAAGGTGTGGATCAAACGCGGGGATGGTTTTTTACGCTGCATGCCATTGCAAGTATGCTCTATGATAGTGTGGCGTTTAAAAACGTGATTGCTAATGGACTCGTGCTTGATAAGAATGGCAATAAAATGTCTAAGCGACTTGGTAATGCTATAGACCCATTTGAAACGTTAGAAAAGTATGGTCCTGATGCCACAAGGTGGTATATGATCTCCAACGCCAATCCATGGGACAATTTAAAGTTTAATATTGATGGGATAGTCGAGGTTCAGCGCAGGTTCTTTGGTACTTTACATAATACCTACTCCTTCTTTGCGCTTTACGCAAATCTGGATTCTTTTGACTATTCTGATAAGGAGATACCTTTATCGGATAGAACGGAGAGCGACCGATGGATACTTTCTAAATTAAATACTGTAATCGATAAAGTTGGCAAAGCGTATGACGATTATGAGCCTACAAGAGCAGCTCGTATTATACAAGATTTTACCATAGATGATCTTAGTAACTGGTATGTTCGGCTGAATAGGAAGCGGTTTTGGCGTGGGGAATATAACGGGGATAAAAAAGCGGCGTACCAGACGCTTTATACCTGTCTGGTAAATACTGCCAAGCTTAGCTCTCCCATTTCACCGTTTTATATGGATACCCTCTATCAAAACCTAAATGCGGTAAGCGGCAATGACACAGAGATATCCGTGCATCTAACACAGTTTCCTGCGGCTGATGCAACCTTAATAGACAGTGACCTAGAAGAGCGCATGTCTTTGGCACAGGTAACCTCGTCTTTGGTACACTCGCTCAGAAAGAAACATATGATCAAGGTGCGTCAGCCGTTATCAAGGATTTTAATACCTGTACTGAACTCACATTTTAGAGAACAGTTGGAAATAGTAGAAGATCTGATCCTTTCTGAAGTGAATGTAAAACAGATAGAATTCGTGGATGACGAGTCAGGTATTTTAGTTAAGAATGTAAAGCCAAATTTCAGAAAACTCGGTAAAGAGTATGGCTCTAGAATGAAAGACGTAACCTCAGCCATCAACCAGATGTCAACAGATCATATTTCTACACTTGAGTCAGGAAACAGCTTGACTTTAAAAACAGCCTCCGGTGAAGCTGCCATTACTTTGGAAGATGTGGAGATCTCCTATCAGGACATCCCAGGTTGGTTGGTAGCCTCCGAAGGAACAACTACTGTAGCGCTAGATATTACCCTTTCTGATGAACTCAGACAGGAAGGAATCGCTCGTGACCTTGTCAATAGGGTTCAAAATATGCGCAAGGATATGGGACTTGAAGTGCAGGATAAAATCAAAATCAACGTCGAGTTAAGTACAGAGTTGGTGAATGCCGCATTAAAAGCTAATGAAGAGTACATCTGTGAGGAAACCCAGGCGTTTTCCCTAACGATGACTGAAACATTGAGTGATGGGGTGCTGTTGGAAATGGACGAGCATAAATTAAAGGTGAAGATAGAAGCGTAAGAGCGGAATGAAGTTGTATAGGTATTTTTTAATTGTCTTAGCGGTTGTTGTACTTGATCAAACTGTAAAACTCTGGGTTTATTTTGATTTAGCTCAAAATCATATTCAGGAAATCAATGTGATCGGAGAGTGGTTTAAGATCCATTATTTGTTGAATCCAGGTATGGCATTTGGTTTGAAATGGGATGCAACCTACGGCAAAATGTTGCTCACCCTGTTTCGAATTATTGCAGCTTTTGGCATTGGTTATTACCTTGTTCATTTATTCAAAAAGGCAGTTCCTTCCGGGCTTTTAATCTGTATGTCTTTGGTATTAGCAGGCGCCGTTGGAAATGTTATCGACAGTACCTTTTACGGTGTTCTTTTAGACAATGCCCCATATAATGCTCCCACACCCTGGTTCAATGGTCAAGTGATAGATATGTTCTTTTTCCCATTGCTTGACGGTACTTATCCCGGTTGGATCCCGTTTATAGGTGGCGATGATTTTTTGTTTTTTAGCTATGTTTTTAATGTTGCAGATAGCTCGGTATTTCTTGGTGTAGTGTTTATGCTTATCTTCCAGAAAAAATTCTTTAAATCTGAAAATAAAGATGAAGCGCCTGTGAAGGATGAGCAAGTATCGGAAGCCACCATTTAATAGTGAATCAATCTACATTTAAGAGCATATACAAATACTTTTTATTAGCCCTTGCGGTCATTCTCATCGACCAGACTTCTAAATTACTGGTTTATTACAATATGGAAATGGGCACATCCGGCGAGATCAATGTTTTAGGAGACTGGTTTAGGCTACATTATTTGCTTAATCCAGGTATGGCCTTTGGTATCAAGTGGAAACATGAATTCGGTAAATTGTTATTGACCTTATTCCGCCTGGGCGCTATGCTGGGTATTGGCTATTATATCTTTTACCTGTATCGCCATAAGGCACACAACGGGCTTATGTGGTGCATGGGCTTAATTTTAGGAGGCGCAGTAGGGAATGTGATTGACAGTACTTTTTATGGGGCTTTATTAGATAATGCACCCTATGATGCACCCACACCCTGGTTTCATGGCCAGGTAATAGACATGCTCTTCTTTCCCTTATTTGATGGATATTACCCTGAGTGGATTCCCGGGATTGGCGGTGATTACTTTCTTTTCTTTAGTCCTGTGTTCAATATAGCCGACTCGTCTATTTTCATAGGGGTGGTGATTATTTTGATCTTTCAGAAGCGGTTTTTTAAAAAGGAACAGCAAAAGTCCATTAATCAAACACAGCGGGAAGTGACACTGTAAACACACACCTTTCGTAGTTACAAATGAAACTATATGTGCAGTTATTAGTTGTAACTGAGTTATAGTTGGTCCCATTATTCAACCTGGCACAAACATGATGAAGACAATACTTACGAAGTTTTTAATACTCCTGGTCATCTCTCCGGTGTGGGCTCAGGAAGTAGAAATATTAGGGAATTTGGATGGTAAGCTTCCTTTAGATCCCGATGTAAGGGTCGGTAAACTCAAAAATGGATTGACTTATTATATCCGTAAAAATGAAAAGCCTGAAGATAAGGTAGAACTTCGGCTGGTGGTAAATGCTGGCTCAATGCTGGAAACTGAAGAACAGCAGGGTCTCGCTCACTTTCTTGAACACATGGCTTTTAACGGCACTAAGAATTTCGAAAAAAATGAATTAGTGAGCTACCTGCAATCGGTAGGAGTAAAATTCGGAGCTGATCTTAACGCTTACACCAGCTTCGATGAAACGGTGTACATCCTTCCTATTCCATCTGACGATGAAGAGATCCTAGATAAAGGTCTTACTGTCTTAGAAGATTGGGCGCATAATATTGAATTAGCAGAGGAGGAGATAGACAAGGAGCGTGGCGTAGTTATGGAAGAATGGCGCCTTGGTCAGGGAGCTAACCAGCGTATGCGCGATGAGTGGTTTCCGGTGATGTTCAAGGAGTCGCGCTATGCGGAGCGACTTCCGATAGGAAAAAAAGAAGTTATTGAAAGTTTTGAATATGAAACTCTGCATCAGTTTTACGAGGACTGGTATCGACCGGATTTGATGTCGGTAATAGCCGTTGGTGATATAGATCCTGATGAAATGGAGAAAAAGATCAAAGCGCGGTTCGGTAAGATCAAAAATCCTAAAAACCCCAAGGAACGTAAAATGTACGAAGTACCTGACCACGATCAGACTTTCATAAGCGTTGTTTCTGATAAAGAGGCTTCTTTCACGCAAATTCAATTGATTTATAAGCATGGGAATGAGTCCACGGAAACGCTAAAGGACTACCGGAGGGATGTGGCATACCGCCTATATACCGGCATGCTTAATCAGAGGTTGGAAGAATTAAAGCAGGCCGCTGAACCGCCGTTCTTTTTTGCCAGCGCGAACTACGGGAGTATGGTTAGGACCAAAAGCAACTACTCATCATTTGCTGTAGTAGGTCAGGATGGTATAAAAAATGGGCTAAAAGCTATTGTTGTTGAAAATGAACGCGCTAAGCGATTCGGTTTTACTGAAGGTGAATTTGAGCGCTACAAAAGTGTTATGCTCAATCGCATGGAGAAAGCTTATAAAGAATCCGATAAGACTGAATCCAACCGCTACGCCGGCGAGTATGTCAGAAACTTCCTTTCCAAAGAACCTATTCCCGGAGTAGCTTTTGAGTACGACTTTTACAAAAAAGTACTTCCAACCATTACTATTGAAGAGGTAAATGCGCTGGGCAAAAAATGGGTGTCCAAATCCAATCGTGTGATTGTAGTAACCGGCCCACAGAAAGAAGGTGTGGAAATGCCAACTGAAGAGGATGTTAGAAAAATGCTGCGTGTAGCCGCATTGGCAAGAATAACGCCATATGAAGATAAAGTAGTGGCGTCCAGCTTTATCGAGGAGGCTCCGGCTCCGGGCAGAGCAACGAATACAAAAGAACTGGAAACTGTAAAGGCCAAAGAACTGACTTTGGCTAACGGAGTAAAAGTAGTGCTAAAATCTACGGATTTTAAAAATAATGAAATCTTAATGACGGCCTATAGCTTTGGTGGAAGTTCTCTTTATGAACAGGAAGATGACCAGTCAGCAAGAAATGCTTCCAGCATAATAGGAGAAACTGGAGTAAAGGAATTTTCTACAACCGATATTCAAAAGATGCTTTCAGGGAAGACGGTAAGTGTGAGTCCATTTATTGGTGGACTTTCAGAAGGTCTAAATGGTAATACTTCTCCTGAAGACATTGAGACCATGCTTCAATTGACCCATTTGTATTTCACCGCTCCAAGAAATGACAATGAGTCGTTTGAGTCATTTAAGTCAAAGAACAGGATGCTTTTTCAGAATCTCATGTCAAATCCTCAGTTCTACTATGCCGATCAGCTAACTAAGATATTAACAGATAATCATCCGAGAGCTGAAGGCTTTCCTAAAGCAGAGGATTTAGATCTGATCAACTATGATAGATCTTACGCCATATACAAAGAGCGTTACGCGAATGCCGCAGATTTTACGTTCTTCTTTGTGGGTAGTTTTAATGAGGGCGAATTGATTCCCCTTCTAGAGACCTATTTAGGAAGCCTGCCTGGTTCCGATTCCAACGAGACCTGGAAAGATCTTGGCGTAAGACCGCCAAAAGGTGTGGTGGAGAAAACTGTTAATAAGGGGACTGATCAGAAAAGTCAAGTAACCATTGCGTTTACAGGAGAGAAGAAATATGAAAAACTGAGCAATTACTACCTATCTTCTTTGTCAACGGTTCTTACTAATAAACTCATTGAGATTTTGCGTGAGGAAAAGGGTGGGGTTTATGGAGTTGGCGCCCGGTCCAATGTGTCAAAATATCCCTACGAAAACTATGCATTTACAGTTAGTTTCCCCTGTGGTCCTGAAAATGCAGATGAACTGACTAAAGCTGTATTTGATGAAATTGCAAAGATCAAAAAAGGAGGTGTCTCAGATGAGGATCTGAAAAAGGTAAAAGAGACACAACGCAGAGAGCGAAAAGATAACCTTGAAAAGAACAGGTATTGGCTTAACTCATTGAGAGCCTACTATTATAATGGTAGCGATCTCGATGGATACTATGAGTATGAAGATCAAATTGAAAAATTAAACTCAGATGATTTAAAGGAAACAGCTAATAACTACCTGAAGGACGATAACTACATAAAAGTTGTTTTGATGCCTGAGGAGTAGAATTTTTTTGTAATAAATAATAGGCCTGTGGGAGCACAGGTTTGTTTTTTTACTTATATACCTAGTCGTCCCTTAAAATCGGCATAAGCACTTAGTTATCAACAGGTTTTGGGTGT
>CALBPF010000284.1 GCA_937899105.1 uncultured Flammeovirgaceae bacterium
AACGATATCAAGTCCGGCGAAATTGAAAAAAATAACATCCCCTCCAATATCAAGTGATCCATTATTAATAATGTCAACATTGTTACCATCAAGACTTGCATTCCCATTGATATTTAACGCTGTCGTCAAGTTGTTGGTAAACGTCTCATTATCACCATCAAGTATAATAGACTCAAAAACGACACTACCTAAACCCGAAACAGTCAAATTCGAACCAATGCCATTAATATCAAGATTACCACCTACAAAAGTTCCGTTGACAGTTAAATTAAAAACCTGACCGTCATCTTCCGCCAGGTCAAAATCAGAATCTACATTGCCATTAATATCAAGTATTCCTCCTGATTCTACCACAATATTTCCATTGTTAAACACATCCATTTCAAAAACACCACCCCAAACTAGACTACCACTATTCCGAATAGTTAAATTTTGAACATCTATGTCGGTGTTAACTGTTATAATATTGTTATTACCAATTATTGCCGTGGTTGACCTCCCAGGATAACAACCACAGGATGGCCCAGAGAAACTACTCAATGACCATGAGTCAGGGTCGTTCCAGTCTCCATCCTGTCGTGAGAAAATGGTACTGCCAACACCGGTGATTGTTATGTTATCAATCGCTATAAGCTCATCATCCGAGTTGTTTCGAATTCTAGCCACCACCTGTAACGTGTTTCCACTAATCTGCGGAGATGAAGCAGTTTGAAAAACGTTACCAAAATCATTTCTAAAAATAGCAAACTGTGTACGGACACCATCCACAACGTAATAAAGCCTTTTTTAAGCGCTGTTCTCTAGCGTTCCTACCTCCGCATAATCCACAAAAACCTGAACCGATGCAAACGCTGAAATATCGATCGTTTCTGATAACCATTCAGGCGCGCCATCGACATCAACGGTTTCAAAAATTGTAAGCCCATTATTTATGCGCACTTCAAAGTGATCATCAGGAGCCCCGAGTGTGGCGTTTCGAAGATCTCTGGACCAGGCCGTAGCGCCGTTGTCCACGGTGGTTCCGGAGGTGTTATCTTCAAAATCTTCCAGATATAAATTCTGAGAAAATAATCTTATCGAAAAAAATACAAATATTACAGCTAGCCAATTCTTCATAATAATTGTTTGGCTGCCTTTTTGCTTTAGTGGTTGTTTTACAAAGTTAAGTCTGGATTATCGGCTGGGAATCAGCCATTTTGCGTATTTTTCTTACTGTAGAAATAGGTATTTTTACCTATCAGTTTTACCTCCAGTAAGTGATGGCACGTTTCCAAGTCCACCCTTTAATCATCTCATTTGTGTTTGCGCTGTCGGAGAGTTATTCACAAAAGCACATCGACGAAATTCCCAGCTTCCAGAATTTGAGTTTCGAGTCCTCGCCAAGTCACATCGAAGGTAACCTTGAACTTAACCTAACTATTTCATACGGATTAAAGTACTACAAGTATCGAAGTAAAAATTATAAAGAAATTTATGGCCTAAAGATTCGTTTCATGAATCTTGGCTTTAGAGATGATAAACTGGAGTACCTTGATATTTATTTTTCAAAGCTAACAGCCGCCGATTTCCAGGTAATAATTGATTCATTAGAGTGCTGTTTTGGCGAGTCAGAGAACTTCGAAGCTGTTGAAAAAGGTATTATCGAGGCTATCCGTTGGCAAGGTTAAGACACCGTCTTAGACTTTTATTATATATGATTCGGAAACCATTGATATAGATGATAAAAACAAGTCCGTAATAGCCATTTCCCGACCTATTAATTAGGATGATTTACCGCAGCCCGTGGCGAAGTTACTGTCAATCTGTCATTCTTCACCGTATGGAATGGTATTTGAAAACCGGGAGGCAGACTAAAAATTCATTCAAATCATAAATTGACATGGCAGAGAAAGGTACTATTTCGATTCACACCGAAAACATTTTCCCCATTATTAAAAAATTCCTCTATTCAGATCATGAGATCTTTCTAAGAGAGCTAGTATCCAACGCAGTAGATGCAACACAGAAGCTAAAGCGATTGTCCTCGTTGGGAGAGCTAAAAGAGGATATTGGAAGTACGCGAATTGAGGTAAGCTTCGATAAGAAGAAAAAAACAATAACGGTAAAAGACCGCGGCATCGGTATGACCGCTGAGGAAATTAAGAAGTATATTAATCAGATAGCGTTTTCCGGCGCTACAGAGTTCGTAGAAAAATTCAAAGACAAAGGCGATGCTAAAGATATAATAGGAAAATTTGGCCTTGGCTTCTATTCTGCCTTTATGGTAGCTAAAGAAGTAGAGATCGTTTCTAAATCTTATCAAGAAAATTCAGAGGCGGCCAAGTGGGTTTGCGACGGTTCTACAGAATTCGAAATTAGTGTAGCTAAGAAAAAAGACCGTGGTACGGAAGTTATTCTACACATAGCTGAAGACTCAGAGGAGTTTTTGGATGAGTGGAAAATTAAAGGCATTCTTGACAAGTATTGTAAGTTCCTGCCGGTAGAAATTCAGTTTGGCACCACTGATGAGAGTGTTGAAGATGGGAAAGACGACGATGGCAAGCCTAAGTACAAAACAGTTAAGAAAGACAGGATAATCAATGAAACAGAGCCACTTTGGACGAAGTCTCCATCTGAACTGAAGGATGAGGACTACCTCAAGTTCTACCGCGAACTGTATCCCATGACCGATGATCCATTATTCTGGATCCACCTGAATGTAGACTATCCGTTTAATCTTACGGGCATATTGTACTTCCCTAAAGTGAAGAACGATTTTGAGGTTCAGAAAAATAAAATTCAACTTTATTCAAGACAGGTTTTTATTACAGATGAGGTAAAAGACGTGGTTCCCGAATTTTTGATGCTACTACACGGTGTCATCGACTCACCTGATATTCCGCTTAATGTATCAAGAAGCTACCTACAGTCAGATAGCAACGTAAAAAAAATCAACTCTCACATTACAAAAAAAGTAGCCGATAAGCTGGGTGAATTATTTAAAAAGGACCGCAAATCGTATGAGGAAAAGTGGAATGATATTGGGATTTTCGTGAAATACGGAATGCTGAGTGAAGACAAGTTTTACGAAAAAGCTAAAGACTTTGCTCTCTTCAAAAATACTGATAACGCCTTCTTTACGCTGGATGAGTATAAAGAGAAAGTAAAGGACAATCAGACGGACAAAGACAAAAACGTTATTTACCTCTACACCACTGATGAAGGTAAGCAACACGCGTATGTAGAAGCAGCAAAGAAAAAAGCTTATGATGTATTGCTAATGAATACCATGATCGACAGTCATTTTATCAACTTCATCGAACAGAAACTGGAAACTACTCAACTTAAGAGAGTTGATGCCAGTACTGTTGATAAGCTAGTAGATAAAGACGAAAAAATCGATAGCGTACTTAGCGAAAAAGAAACTGAAAAAGTTAAAACTATTTTTGAAGGGGCAATCAGTAATGAAAATATGAAAGTGGCTATTGAGTCACTTTCTCCTGATGAGCTGCCTGTAACTATTACCATGTCTGAGTTTATGCGAAGGATGAAAGATATGTCGCAAACCGGTGGTGGAGGCTATTACGCAATGATGGGTAACATGCCGGATCAATTTGATGTGACTGTAAACGCAAATCATCCTGTTGTTTCGAAGATCTTAAAATCAAAAAAAGAGGAAAAGAAGCAACAATTAGCGAAGCAAGCTTTTGACCTGGCAATGCTTTCTCAAAATATGCTTACTGGAGCTGACTTGACCAATTTCATTAACAGAACTGTAGAGTTGGCAGCTGAGTAAGTTTAAAGCGAGTATATTTTCCTTAGGATAGCATAAAGTTGTCTAGTGGATTTAATGAATGAAAGATGCCTGGCGGTTGGTCAGGCATCTTTTTGTATGGAATTAGATAACTTCATAAGTCAATCTGTCAGACCTATGAAAAAATCGCTTTGACCTTAGCAAGCTCGGTAATTACTGTAGTAGCCTTCACACAAAGATTTACCCAGAGGGGAAAAACAAATTATAAAAGCGGTTGAAGACAAAAGACTTTGAGTTTTTAGAGGAAGTCGTAAACATCATTTCGAGGGTATAAAGGAGGTTGATGATGCCTTTGATGCCAAATTCAAGGAAATTGGCTTCACTACTACATGGACAGATCAATTAAAAGTAAATCGGGCCGGGCGCCTCTTCGCTAAGATCAAAGGCAATAACGGTAAACGGTTATTGCTCATAGGTCATTTAGATACTGTTTTTAATAAAGACAGTCCTCTTCAAAAATGGGTCGACCAGGACACTATTGGCCTTGGGCCAGGGTCCAACGATATGAAAGTGGAAAGGTAGCTATTCTTTACGCTTTAAGCTTTAAGTGAAGTGGGAACGCTCGAGGGAGTCAAATCATCGTTGCGCTGCATGGTGACAAGAAATCCCCGGTAAACCTAACAGACTTGAGCAAGTGGGATATTATCGCGGCAACTAAAAAGAGCGACGTCGCTCTCGGGTTTGAAACTTCCACAGATTTCAGCCACTGCCGCCCGACATAGCTCCAATGGCTGGAAATATAGGGTAGGCAAGCACATTCATCCGGTATTTTCAATGAATGAGTAGGTGTTGGGGCAGTATTTGAGGCCTCAAGAATCTTAAGTGAGTTTTATAGCCAGTTGAGTGAAGAAGAATATTTAACCTTTAATCCAGGTACTATTGCCGGAGTTATATAAGTGGACGTAGATACTACTAATTCCACCATGAGCGCTTATGGAAAAACTTATGTTGTTGCTCAAAAAGTAATAGCAAAAGGTGGGTTACTTTTATTTCTGAACGCTACAGATTGTAGGTAAAAATCTGCCTCAAACTTGGGCTACCATTACTTTTACGGATAGCTATCCGGCTATGCCACCCACTGAAAGGAACCTCGCACTTCTCAAGTAATTGAACCAATTGAGCCTTGATCTTAAATAAGGTCAAGTACAAGCCTACAACCCTGGCGGAAGAGGGGCGGCAGACATTTCATTCATTGTCGAATACGTAGATGGATTAGATGGACTGGGTACCATGGGCTGCGGAGCACATTCCTCCAGTGAATATAGGGATTTAAGAACCTTTCGTGATCTGGTAAAAAGAACTGCCGTGTTTATCTATAGACTTACCCAATAGTTCTCTAGCCAGACATTAATGTCTTGTAGTCTTCAATGGCCTTATCTACGATTTGCTTAGCAGTATTAGAATCCTGAAACTCTTCCACCTGTACAGTCTTATTTTCAAGCTTTTTGTAATCCTCAAAAAAGTTCTTCAGTTCTCTCATGAAATGAGGTGGAAGCTGACGCACGTCATCGATATGATTAACACTCATATCGTTTTCTGCTACAGCTATAATTTTATCATCCATTTCTCCGGCATCCAGCATGCGCATCACTCCAATCACCTTAGCGGAAACAATGCAAAGTGGAACAATTGTAATTTGAGACAAGATCACAATATCCAATGGATCTTTATCATCGCAATACGTTTGGGGGATAAATCCATAGTTGGCCGGATAGTACATGGAAGAGTACAGTACACGATCCATCATTAACAGACCGGAATCCTTGTCCAATTCATATTTAGCTCTGGTATTTTGAGGAATTTCGATTATACCGTTAACAATATCCGGGCATTTTTCACCAATTGAAACCTTATGCCATGGGTTACTCGGTCTTATTTCCATCTTTTGCAATTATTTAATATTCAAGAACGTCAATATTCTCAGACTGTCCTAAAGGTCATTAAGAAACTCTTGTTTTTTTTTGACTACCACTCGGGTAAACCAATTACACCATTTATTTTTGAATATATGAACAAAAGATAAACCTATGAGAAAACTGTTTTTGATACCTTTGATTCTTTTTGCCTGTACCAAATCCTCTGAATTGAGTAACGCGAGCATCCAAGGCTTAGCGAGTGTTCCGGCACACGCAAAAAAAGAGCCTTATGCGGATAATCCAAACTTGGTGAAAGTAACTATTGAACAAACCCCAGGGCTACCTTCAGAGCAGGGGGATTATCTAAACGGACAAAAACATGGTACCTGGACCGCTTACCACAACAATAATCTAGTAAAATCGATCACTACCTACTTGAATGGAGTCAAACAAGGGACCCATATTGAAATTGATGACAGGGGTCAGTTGCTCTTAAAAGCTTACTATCATAACGATGAATATGATGGTAGCTACCTGGCCTATAAGCGTACAAAAGTGGTTGAAAGACGATTTTACAAAGATGGAAAACTTGAGGGTACACTTAACAAGTACTATGATAACGGCAATATTATGGAGGAGAGTATCTATCAAAATGGTAACTTAAATGGTGTTGCTAGGTGGTACGACCAGGAAGGTAACATAACTCTGGAATACGAATATCAGGACGGTCAGCTCATAAAAAAGTAAAAAAGTCAGTACAAAAACAGACATTATGTCTGTTTTTGTCAATTCATACAATTAAAATAGTGACATAATTTCCGACTTCTGTCTGTTTAGCCAAATGGCATTTCAATTGATATTGGTGTATCAAAAGTTAAAACAAAAATATAAAAGGAGGATATTATGACACTTATTAGAAGAACTAACAATGATTTGTTTCCTGCATTTTTTGATGATTTCTTTGGTAGGGATGTGTTTAACCCGGGCTTGACCAGTCACCTGAGGTCTATCACACCGGCAGTAAATATTCGCGAAGATGAAGATGCATATCATGTAGAACTAGCTGCTCCCGGAGTAGACAAGAAAGATTTCAAAGTTGAGTTAGACAATGATCTATTGACCATTTCTTTTGAAAAGAAAGACGAAAAAGAGGAAAAAGGTGCATACACCAAACGTGAGTTCAGCAACCAATCATTCAGCAGATCGTTCAATTTGCCGAAGAGTGTAGAGAACAGCAAGATAGCGGCAAAATACATTGATGGTGTACTAAATCTGGATATTCCAAAAAAAGAAGAAGCAAAACAAAAGCCCTCTCGATTGATCAAGATCGGATAAGGTAGAAGTTCCTTGATTAACGCCCATGGTATATCGCCCGGGCGTTAATTTTTGTTAAACAGCACAACATTTGTCTATACCTGCCGTATTTAATTTTTACTTGTACCATGGTCTTTCGATCATGAGGTATTATTACCCAAAAGTTTAATTTTTTAACCAATTAACTGAAGTATGAAAAAATTTGGTGCGTTAGTGGTAGCTTCCATTCTTGGAAGTCTTGTTACGGTAGGAAGTTATGAGTTAATAAAGCAAAATCCGAAAAGTGAATCCATAGAATTAGTAAACCAAGCCCCCGTAGTGCAGGCATCTTATTTGCCCGCAAATAGGGAATATGCACCTTTGGATTTCACAGGGGCAGCAGAGAAGGTAATGCCAGCGGTCGTTCATATACGATCCACTCAGCGGGGGGGATACTCTACACAAAACCAACAAGTTCCGGATCAGTTCAGGGAGTTTTTCGGGCCATTCTTTAGAGACGACCGGGATGGCCGCCAGGCTCCCAGGCAAGGCACCGGCTCCGGAGTATTGATAAACACAGATGGATATATTGTAACCAACAATCATGTAATTGATGGCGCAGATGAACTTGAAGTGACGCTTCACGACAACCGGAGTTTTAATGCCAAAGTAATAGGCACAGATCCTACAAGCGACCTGGCGGTAATCAAAATCGATGAAGAAGATTTACCTCATTTGTCATTAACAAACTCTGATAATGTAAAAGTCGGCGAATGGGTACTGGCTGTTGGTAATCCGTTTAATTTAAATTCTACAGTAACCGCGGGTATAGTAAGCGCTAAAGGAAGAAGCATTAACATTATAGGCTCAAACCTGCGTCGAAGCCCGGGAGATAGTTTAAATACAGCTATTGAGTCATTCATTCAAACAGACGCAGCTGTAAACCCGGGAAATAGCGGTGGCGCGTTAGTTAATCTCAGTGGCGACCTAATTGGCATTAACACTGCAATTGCAAGCCCTACCGGAGCGTATTCAGGCTATGCCTTTGCCGTGCCTGCTAATATAGTTGGCAGAGTGGTAGAAGATCTAATTACCTATGGTGTTGTACAACGTGGGTGGCTGGGAATAACCATCAACAGCGTGACCAGCAGTTTTGCCCTTGACAATGATTTGGAAGTAGATGCTGGAGTGTACGTAAGCGCTATCTCATCTAAAAGTGGCGCCCTCGATGCGGGTATAAAAGAAGGGGACGTAATCATTCAGGTAGATGACATTAAAGTAAATAATACACCTCAGCTAATCGGCTATATAGGTGGTAAACGACCGGGCGATGTTGTAAGAGTGAAAGTGGACAGGAAAGGTAAAGAAATGTCGTTCAATGTTACCCTTAAGAATCGTGATGGCAGTACGGATATTGTAGAGAAGGCCCCAGAAAACGTGTTTACCGTTTTAGGAGCTGATCTTGAAGACTTAGATGCTAAAACACTTAAAAGGTTGGATATAGAAAGCGGAGTAAAAGTTACTGAAATTGGACCTGGCCAGATAAGAAAGCACACCGACATGCGCGAGGGCTTTATTATTACAAAGATTGACGATAAGCGTGTGAAGTCTAAAGAAGATGTAATCGATATACTAGAGAGCAAAAAAGGGGGCATACTCATGGAAGGGGTATATGAAGACCAACCTGGTTCTTACTACTACGGTCTGGGCCTTTAGAATCTCAGGGATAAATTTTAAGCCAAATAGTTGATCGTAGTGCAAAAAATTACGTAAACTTATATTAAGATCTTTGAAATTTTGAATGCTTATGAAAAGACTCTTTAAGAAAGGAGAGCGTGTGAGAAACGCACGCGATGGGCGAGTGATGGAAGTATTGAATTACATTAAAGACAAAAGCTCATACCTAGTAGAATGTGCCTGGTTTGATTTAGATAAAAAAGAAATCAGAAAGCACCGATTTAAACAGAATAACCTTTTAAAAGTAAGTTAGATAAAAGAAGCTGTCTCAAAAGGGTCAGCTTCTTTTGTTTTATATCATTTACACTTCTTTTCTACCAAAACGATCTAAGTAAGGTATTGATGATCGAGAAAAGAGCTTTGCCTCATCTAAGCAGCTTTCTTAGCTAGATTATGTGCAATTGCGAGGTAATCCGATTTCGATAGCAACTTTATCAAGCCCTCTGAGATGGAATCGTCTAAATCCTTTGTTGTGTTATTTTGCTCCAAATACGGCTTCTACATAAGCAGGTCCTTTGGATCGACGTTTCTTACCTTCTTGGAAAAGTAGTTTTCTCTCGCTTTCTTCTTGTAGCTACTCAAATTATGGTTGATCTCTACAATACGATTGCCTTCTCCATCTGTTGCCCCATTGGACAAGTCGTAGTGTCGTTCGACTCATTGTAGTGTAGGTTACCAGTCTTAAACGGATCTTCTTTACATTTCTTGGATTGTTCTTTGTGGAAGTAATTGTACTTCACATAACCATCAATAAATTGGTCTTCTAAGTAGCGGTAATTCTCTTCACTGCCAAAACCAGCATAGGCACAGACTAAAGCAGGACACGATCCATATAAGTCATTACATTGTTCGAGATGAGGAATGAAGGTGAGTGTATCATTAGGGTTTTGGTGTAAACTGTAGTTGATGATAAACTGGTCTGAGGTACTTATTTGCAGATTATAGCCTGGTTTGAGTTGACCATTGAGCATATGATCTTCCTTCATTCTCATGAAAGTAGCATCAGGATCGGTTTTTAAAAAACTATTCCTTTTGCCTAGTATGGCCTCTTTCTTTTCATAATCATCCAATTTATCAGGCCAGTGCTTACCGGCATAATTCAGCTTCTGCTTGACCTTTTTGTCCACTGACTTGCCTTACAGGGACTGGTCGATCTTATCAATAGTTTGCTTTACTTTTTGGCTATCTATCTCATTAAAATCAACTGGCTGCACGTCCTTCAACTCTTCTTCAGCTACCTGCTGAGTATAGCTCCAAAGTTCATCTAGTTGCTTTGCAACACGAAGCCGGCTGGCCTTGATCGCTCAACCCCAAACAAAAGAGTACTTATTAGCATTGGCCTCAATCTTGGGTTGAATTTGTAGATCAACATACCATTCACCAATCCAAAAATCGAATTGGTGACCCTTTTCCGCTGTTATCGGATGTTCATTTTGAGTACGTAAGAAAGTAGGACCATTGCCAGAACACATGCTAGAGAGTACTTCATTGCAAGTCGTATTTACAACATTCATTCATTTCTTAGGTTATTCGCCGGATTGCTCATGGCTGCAGAAAGTGATCGATAGCCAACGCTAACAGCGGTAAATACAAAGACTAAAAGAATAGCAAGTAGAACAACCCACTCACTAATATTAACACTATAGGCAAAGTTATTGAGCCAGTCGTTCATTATCGCTATCCCGACCGGCGCTGCTAATGTACCCGCTACCACAATTAACTTCACAAATACATTAAACTGAAGTTGAACCAAGTTGCTTAATGTCGCGCCAAGTATTTTTCTGACGCTTATTTCCTTTAATTTACTTTCTGCAACATATGCGGCTAACCCGTAAAGTCCCATGCATGCAATCAGCAATGAAAAGAACGAAAAGTAGGCCACCAGATCTCCGGTTTTCTCTTCAGTAGCATATAGAGCTTCAAAACGCTCATCCAGAAGGAAGTAGTCCATTTCCTCATCTGGATTTATTTCAGTCCATATTAACCTAACGACGTCCAGGATATCTTTATCATCACCAGAGCTTGGCAGTATAACTACCTTAGCATACCAACTGGGATGCACATATAACATCAATGGCCTTATGTTTTCGTGCAAAGAAGCAAAATGATAATCTTTCACTACCCCTACTATTCTTATGGGCTCCTCTATGTGACCAATTTCAATTTCACTTCCTATGGGGTCAGTTATCAGAAAATGTCGTACGAAAGATTCATTTACAAGAATGCCCTGACTGTTATCCCACGAGTAGACTGTAACAGGAGACTCGCTAGTAATATCAATGGCTAAAGTTTCTAAATAATCTTTATCAATAGCTACTAAATTCACCAATTCATGAGGTATATCGACACTTTTGGGTTTAACGCGCCAAGAGTTTAACCCTTCAAATGGAATATCTGAGCTTAATGAAACGGACTTAATTAAGCTCGATTGATTTAACTTATTCTTAAGCGCTTCTCCATTATCTTTTGTTGATTTATTCTTCAATCGCAATACAATAATATCATCCACCGACATCCCCAGGTCTTTCGATTTTATGAAATTCAACTGTTGAAAAATGACAAGAGCCCCAATGATTAATATGATCGTAATTGAAAACTGTAAAACAATCAGAACCTGACGCAGCTTTCTTGCGATGAAAGAGTCTCCCTGTGAGTGGCCTTTCAGAACCTTAACCGGCTGAAATGATGAGAGGAATAATGCCGGAATGACGCCAGCTGCCACACCGATAGACACGACAGTGAGTAATAATGTCGGAGCCAGAGCTAGCACCTCAATTAATAAGATTTGTTTCCCCGTAAAGTGGTTGAAAAAGGGAAGAAGAACGAGAACTAACACCAGGCTAACAAAGAAGGCAATAAGAGTCGTAAAAATCGATTCGCCAAGAAACTGTCGAATAAGCGCGTTTTTTTTAATCCCTAGTACCTTTTTTACACCCACTTCTTTTGACCGCCATGCTGAGCGCGCGGTAGTAAGGTTAATAAAATTGAAGCAAGCTATTAGTAAAATTAAAAAAGCCACTGCCGCCAGGATTCTGATGAGCTGTATATCTCCATTTTGCTCTATCTCACTTGACAACTGGGAATAAAGGTGAATATCTTCAATAGGTTGTGAATAAAAACGAACACCAAAGTCTGCCAGCACGGGTGGACCGTTCAGCTTTGCTTGCTCCATTAGCGCCCTGTCAAACTCGGATGGCCGTACTTCTTCATTTAATAGCGCATAGGTATAAAGCCAAATGTTACCCCAGCGCTCAAACATAGACTCTGAATAGAAAGACTTTGTTGATTCAAGAGATAAGAGGTAGTCAAAATGAAGATGGGCATTATCCGGTAATGGCTCCACTAAACCTACAACCAGGTACTCACGATCATCAATATTCAAGGTTTTGCCAAGAGCACTTTCTTGTCCAAAAATTCTGGCAGCAGCCTCTTGAGTCAGTACCGCCTCAAACGGATTTTTTAACGCACTTTTGGGATTCCCTTGAATAAGGGTTGTTCCAAAAATTTGGAAAAATTGATTGTCCGTAAAATGCACCTTGCTCTCAGTCAGTTTTTTATCTCCAAAACTTACTTTCGCCTCCACTCGATTGGATAGTTGAGTCAATTGGCTTACCTGAGAGATATTTTCGCGCGCTAGTATCCCCAACTTGTAATTGATGGCTGCTGATGCTGATTTTTCGCCCCCTTCTCCATGTTCCCGTACAATTCTGACAACTCTATCCCCATCCGGATAGAAATTGTCGTAATCCAATTCCTCAGAAATAAACAGATAGATCATCAAACACGCTGTAAGACCCAAGGCAAGGCCTGAAATATTGATAAAAGCGAAAACTCTACGTTTGAGTAAATTGCGTAAGGCTATTTTTAGGAACATGGCTAAGTAAGGTTGGTATACCTTATTCGACTAAAACTTTCTTATGAGGTTGCATCTAAATGCCTATTCATTTTTGAAATGCGCAATACTGCCTCAGAAAAGAGGGATTTAATGTTCTTATGATATCCAATTAAGGAGATTTAGCTTCTTTGGACTGTCCGCTTTCTATTACATCCGCTTTCTACAAAAAATCAACCAGGTCGGGTATTTGATTTTTTCTGCACGATCCACCCATTCCCCCGTCCAGTTAAACCCGCGATCTGTAATCTCTGAGAAGGTGATCTTATAAAACCCTTCCATCCCATTGGGAGCCTTTTGAGGACGGTACAGAATTATCTCATTCTCTTGCATGCCGCCTGACCAAACCCCTGGTGAAGGGCTTGCTGCTGTACTGAAATACGTAACATACCACTTCGCACTATCCGCGTTATATTGCCTTATACTTGAGGAATGCTTTTCATCCGCCTTTAGCGTTTCGTCCTGAACGGCGGTACCATTCATAAAGTACCTAAACTTCCATGTCATATCTACAGAATCCGTGCTCCAGGTACCATCGGCATTTCGTGAAACCGACTTGCAGCCACTCTCGCCGATCAGCAAAGTGTAATCCGCCGTTTGAGGAGGACCTTCCGGGTTTAACCTGCCAAAAGGGAACTTATCGCTTGCCTCGTATTCAAACTGCTGACATACAACAGGTGATACTATCATAAGTCCAAGTAAAAATGTAATAAATGTTTTCATGTAACTGACATTTTTGTTTCAACACAAATGACTTATTCCTTCCCGCTTGCCAACATCCATTGCAAGTCATATTTATCGCGAAGCATACCAAATGTATCGTCCAGTGGAAAAAGTACTTGCCCTTCTTTAGACAGTTCTTTGAATACATTTTTTCTATCTGACCCATTATCAAAAGAAACGAACATTGATATGTTGCTCCCAACAATTACCGGATGATCCGGCAGGTCATCAGAAGCTTTAAAGCGAACCTTATCAGAGATAAATTCCGAGTTGAATATTCTGTTCTTATGGTCGTTTTGCACCTCAACAGGAGAATCTGCAAATGTTGTCATGAAAGAAATTTTTCCTTCAAAGACAGAGGCGTAATACGCTAAAGCTTGCTTACATGTTCCCGGAAATACAATATAGGGTATCATCATTTGATCCAAGAGTTTGTTTCATGAATATAGATTACTGTCCGTAAAAAAAGAGGTTTTCGGGCAGGTGTTGCAGGGAACGGGTTGTGTTTAGCTGGGAATGCCAGGTTCCACAGCCAAATGCTTCTTGATCTCTGCTACCCTACTTTGGGCAACCGATAGCCTGGTACTATCAATGAGCCGCACCTCCGGAGTTTGTGAAAAGAAGAATCTATCTACTTCGCCAAGATTAACTATGTACTTCCTGTGAATTCGAATGAACTTATCTTGCGGGAGAATTTTCTCCATTGATTTCATGGAACTCCTGAGTATGTAAGAGACATTGTCCTCCGTATGCAATCGAACACAATAATCTTCCGCCTCCACCCACTGAATGGATTCTACAGGAACAACCTTGGCCTGTGAACCAATCTTAATTTGAATGAATTTTGACTCATCATCGTAAGACCGATTTTTTAGGTCCTCATAGAGTTTTTGCTGTTCTGACTGAAGTGCACTAAGCTTACCTATAGTGAACTGATGAGCCTGAATGTTATTCTGTAGACTTATTAAAACGACTACACCAATATTGGCAATCATATAAATAGGGCCTTTTTGAAAAAAGAAGAATTGCAACGTCTCGATAAAGTCAACCATCTGAAATTTCCACCCTCCTATAATCAATTCCACTGCGGTTATGATAATGATGCTGAATAAAAGACTCATACTAATGATTACAGCATACCTAATAAATATACCGGGAGTTAACCGGGCCGGCATGACTGATCTTTTATGTATGTATGCGGTCATGGGTAAAGTACAAACAAGCCAAATAACCCATCTTCTTAGGTGTAGCAGCATTAGGCCTACCACTGAAACCTCTTCATCTGATAATTTAAAACGTACAATGTAGTAATGCTGCTGGAAAGCTTCAAAAATAATTATACTAAGCACCACTGTCAGCAAGATAAAAAACGGACGAAGGTTAGTGAAAGACTGCATAGTTCAGCTAAAACTGCACTTACTTTTTAACATCAGGAATTTACGAAGATTATAGGCTAGTTGTTTGCAGTAAAGCAAGCATATTTTGCAGTGACAAAGATCATATCTAAACCTAACATAAAAGCTGATCCTCCTAATGACCGATGGCTACATTGGGGGATTAAATTTGGAGTTGTATGAGCATACATATTGGCGCCAGGGAAGATGAAATAGCTGAAACAGTACTATTGAGTGGTGACCCGCTGCGAGCGAAGCTTATTGCAGAAACACTTTTAGAAGAAAGTTTCTGTTATTCCGACGCCAGGAACATGCTGGGTTTTACCGGAACATATAAAGGTCAGAATATATCTGTTCAGGGTACTGGAATGGGGCAAGCATCGCTTGCCATTTATCTTCATGAACTCATTTATAGCTATGGTGTAAAAACTGCGATTCGAGTAGGCACATGTGGCGCTGTACAAAAACGTATTGGGCTTGGTGAAGTGGTCATTGCTCAGGGCGCTTGCACCGATGCCAGCTTCATTAAGATCATCTTTGGAGGCATGGATTATGCACCTCTTCCTAATTTCCCATTGCTCAAGAGCGCTGTAGAATTAAGCGAGCAACAAGGTATTTCTGCTCACGTTGGTAATGTATTCAGCACAGACCTTTTTTATCAGGAGGGCGACCCTGCGCGTTGGCAGGTATGGGCTGATCATGGTATTTTATGTGCCGATATGGAAACATCTATGCTATATACAATGGCGGCCAAAGCCAATGTCTCAGCTTTGAGTATTCTAACGGTAAGCGATAATATAATAACCGGTGACTTCAGCACAACTGACCAACGAGAGCATGGGTTTACTAAAATGGCCAGGTTGGCATTATCGCTAGTCACCGGCTTTTGAAAAAACGCTTTCCGTGTTCAAATAAAGACACTTTTTTCTCATGCGCCCCCAATTAAACCCGGTTATTGAAATTTATTTTCATTCGCTTTTTCGTTGACCAAAGCACATTAATGGTAATTGAAAAAATAGCTCAAATCAAAAAGATCTTTTCTAAAAGGGAAAAAATACCTCAGAAAAGGTTTTTAGCCTTTTCTAAAGGCAAGAAAAGAAACCAACCCTATTCCAAAAAAAACGGCCCCCATGCCACCTAATAAAACAATCAAAAACCATCGGTCCATAAACGTATTTACTAAAGTATCATAAGGATTCACCGGATTAACAAACATCTCCACCTGTTCCCCCAGATGATAGCTGGGCGGATCCGAAGAAGTGCTTGAATAATAATAAAGCGTATCTCCTTCAAAAACATATTCGAAGGTGGGTTGATAGGGATCATCCACTACAGTGGCAGTAACCACTACACCATTGTTAGCTAGCTCCTGATTACTAATAAATACAAATGTTACAATAACCAGAAAAATAAGACCAATGAAAGCAAAGATGCCTCCCACTAGCTTACCAGCATTTCTACCAACCTTCTTGGCCATTCTCATGCCGGTTTTAATGTATTCATGCTCAGCAATGTCCTGATCTATGAGATCAACAAGTTCCTTTGATTCTTTGAGTCCAAGCCCGAAATTATCGCTCACATACTTGATAGCCTCAATTTTTCGGCCTTCAATAAGAAGCGACCGTACATGGGTTTTTTGTTCGTCTGATACAGCCATGAAACAAGATAGTGATTTAAGCCTAAATATTAAATTCTGACTTGAAAGATCGGCCAATCGGAATGAAGTTCTCACCTACCTGTACGTCCTCGTAGTTATAAGATCGGATATGATCTTTATTC
Source organism: uncultured Flammeovirgaceae bacterium (assembly GCA_937899105.1). Classification (GTDB taxonomy): domain Bacteria; phylum Bacteroidota; class Bacteroidia; order Cytophagales; family Cyclobacteriaceae; genus Fulvivirga. The sequence continues at coordinate 16,468 of CALBPF010000284.1, forward strand.
ACAATGTAAGACTTATGTACCCTTATAAAAGTTGAAGGTAAAGTGTCCAGCATTTGCTTCATACTTAAATAGCTGATTATATTTTGGTCTTGTAGTACTACCTTAACATAGTTACCGAGACCTTCTATAAATAAGATTTCGCCTGCCTGAACTCTAAAAGTTCTCTTTTCAGCTTTTATTTCTACGGAAGCTTCCTTCTCCAAATCAAGAACTCGGAGTAACTGCCGGTTTTTATCCTGTTCCTCATACCAAAACATAACGATCTTAATTGCCGACACGAAAACCACGGTTGAATTTATGAGTATGACAGACCGCATAACCATGGAAAAGTTGAATAATCCAGGTGTAGCAAGATCAAAAACCCCTTCATAAAAGAAATGAGTAAACAACCGTTGTAAAAGCCCACCAAACAGTAACAATATCAAATAGCTCGCAAAAAAGGCTGCAATCCTTCTATTCTGCAGAAATCTCGGAATGAGTGTATATATGGTAAAATAAACGGCAAGCATCCGCACGGGTAGCAAAACAAATTCCAGGAAGTAAGAGGCATAATAGTCGCCGTTTACAGCCCAGATAAATCCGAAAGCCACATAATACACTAACCAAAAAGCAAAATGTGTTGCTACTCTGGATCCAAATAAGTAGTGTTTTTTCATGCTAATCTAAAATACGAAATCCAAAGTCATTGAGCTGGCGCTTTTTACATCGTACAAGCTGTCATTGAAATAATAACGTGTTATTTGATCAATAAGAGCCGTTTATTCACAATAAAAAAATGACACGAAAACTAACCGCCCTTTTAATACTGGTTCTTTCATGCACAGCCTCTGCTCAGGAACTTAAGCGAAGGGCTCACATTGGTGTATCGTTCTCCAGCCCAAACGGAAATGAAGCCGGCGCTGTAGTCAGACATGTAGAAAGCGGTTCCTCCTTGGCTAAAGCCGGCCTGGCTGTAAAAGATAAAGTAATTAGATTGAACCAAGAGCTAGTCAATGAGCCAAACCGCTGGAGTGATATTCTATACGATCTTAGAGCCGGTGATGTAGTAAATCTGGAAGTACTACGCGGAAGTGATTTGATGATGATATCAGCTACTTTAGCGCCTTTACCAAAGGAATCTTACTCAAACACCGAGGTGACATACGCTGAGGTTATGTCAGCTTTTGGAGATCGAATTCGAACCATTACTACACTTCCTAAGAATAGCCAGTCAAAACTCCCCGCATTATTTGTAGTTGGAGGGTTAAGCTGCAGTTCGATAGAAGTATACCCAGGACGTAGAGAAAGTGGATGGACAAAGGTTTTAAGAGACATCTCAACAAAATCAGGAATGGTTGTGATGCGGGTGGAAAAACCAGGCGTGGGCGACAGTAACGGTCACTGCGGAGAAAGTGATTTTCATAGGGATATCTCTGCATTCGAAGCAGCATACCAGAGCCTGAAAAAATCGAAACATGTTGATTCGACAAACATTATTATTTACGGATCAAGTATGGGTAGTGCACTTGCTCCACACCTGGCAAATAAACTTGGTGCAGCAGGGATCATCTCAGACGGAACTTTCGTGAAAACCTGGTTTGAACACATGTTAGAAATTGAACGAAGAATACGATTGTTTGAAGGCGACAGTCCTGTGGAGGTGGCCAGAAAAATGAACGAGGGGTACATTCCCCTGTACTACGGCATGTTAATCCGAAAGAAGTCATACGAAGAAGTAATTAAAGAGCAACCTGAGTTAGCACAGTACAATTATCACTCTCCAAAGCACATGTACGGTAGACCGGTTTCTTACTACCATCAAGTGCAGGATTTCAACTTTGCCAAAGGCTGGGAGGAGCTAAAAGTACCGGTACGCATTATTCGTGGTGCGAACGATTGGATCATGTCTGCGGACGACAACGATATGATCATTGACATATTGGAGTCTAATGGGCACAAAGACCATGAACTCTATCTCTACCAAGGTCTTGATCACTGGAACATGATCCATGAAAAGGCCATTGACTCCTATAAGGGAAAAGAAGGTCGCTGGGAAGATAAAATCAGCCAGATTATTATCGACTACGCCAAGGAGCTCTCCAATAAATAAGGGGGGTAATTGAAAAATTTTTATACAAAGATAGGTTCTCCACGAATAGCCGGGTCAGTCGAGGTAGCAGGCAAGTAAGCTTAAGGGTTGGTTTTGCGCGTTTTGCACGGAGAATTATGAGCCCGATGCAATTTTCAAGGACGCTCTAGATACAGTTAGTCAAAAACGTGATCTGCATAGTCTGACCACCACTTTTCTATGTCTACTTTAGGTTTTCGGCAGATATACAACGGAATGCCATTCTCCTCATCAATGGCATATTTATGATAAATTATTTTTACCAATGTCACCTCCTCGAAAGTATGTTCAACTGACGGTTTCTCATTTCCCAGACTTATCCAGACATCTGCGTTTTTAATTCCATGACCCCAGAGCCAAAAGCTGCCATGACGACTAATTGGGTTTGGCAATCCATACCTTTTACCTAAAATCTTCAATGCTCCCGCCTCACCATAGTTCTCAGCCCAAAGAGCACAGTTACGCCTTTCTTCGGGACTCAACGATCGATATACGCTGTCTACCAGGGCAACTTGCTCATTCCAACCGAACATATCTGCATAGTCCGAGGTAAGTTCTATTCTGCCGTTATTTTCTTCCAAGACCTGATATTGAACAAATCTCTCAATGGATAGAACTGGTGTTAACTCCGGAATCCAGGGGACAAAAGGAAGAAAGATGGAGCTCGCCACAATGTATGCCCAGAAAGACCTTTTCTTCCTTAGCCATGCCTCAAGCTGCACCCCACCTGCTGCAAACAATACCGGATAAATAGGAAATACGTAGTACGACTTTGATTTAGTCAGCAGCATGGTAAAAAAGATGACGACTACACTTACTGCTATCCACCGAAATGATTCATTTCTTAAGAGCCACCACAGGCCAATGACACTGGTGATAAATATGGCAGGCATCGTTAACTGATCTAAAACAAAATCGGCATGCCCATTTTCTGAAAGCTGGTATTGACTCAACGCTTGAGCGTGTTTTAATAGAGGGAAATCATGCTGAAATTGCCAAATCAGATTTGGTAAGAATACAAGTAGCGCTACAAGCCCCGAAAAGTAAAGCCACCTATTCTTGAATAGTTCTCCGCGCCTATAAAAAATCAAGCCAACGACTATTCCAAAGGCCCATATCAACATAGTGTACTTGTTCTGTAATCCCAGACCAAGAGCGAAGCCAGTTAGCAACAGGTCCTTCTTATCGTTAGAATTAATGAAACGAATTAGAAAGTAAAACCCTGCTGTCCAGAAGAGCTGATCAAATGCCACTGGCTGGAAAAGGGTATGATTGCGGTAAAAGGGCAAGAAGGCCAACACACAGGTTCCTGCAAAAAGCAAAGCCCTCCATTTGCCACCCAGCTCCTTTGCCATTAAGCAGCAAACTACTAATATCAGCACCCTGGCTAACGTGGGGAATAAGCGCATTCCAAAAAGAGAATAATCAAAGAACACGAACGAAAGCTTTCCCAGAACGGCAATGAACGGTGGAAACTCCATATAGCCGAAATCCAGGTGTTCGCTTACCGACAGATGAAGTAGTTCGTCACGGTGGAAACCGTAATTTACATTACCAAAAAACTGGATCACAAGCTTTAAGGCTGCAAGTAAGCCAATGATCCCCAACTCATTCTTCCGCAATTTATTCTTCCTTTAGTATGTCTACCGGATTTGATAACCCGGCCTTTATGGTCTTCAAACTCATAGTAAGAAATGAAAGCAATATTATGATTAAAACTGCGGCCATAAAATAAAACGGAGATAATGATATCTTAAAAGCGAATCCGGATAACCAGTCTGACAAAAAATACCACGAAAGTGGAATAGAAACAATGGCCGAAACAAAAATTAAGATTAAGAATTGGGCGCTTAGCAGCTTTACAATGGTTGAAATTGACGCGCCAAGGACCTTCCTGATCCCAATTTCTTTTTGTTTAGTATCAACGTTATAACTGATCATTCCATACAAACCAAGACAAGCCAGTAAAATGGCCAGCCCGGAAAACGTATGAACCAACTTAGAAAAATGATCGTCCGACTGGTACATCTGCCCTATATGTTCATCCAGGAATAAATAATCAAATGGTAGCTCGGGATAAAGGAGATCCCATTCCGTTCTCATTGCCTCTAGTGTACCGGTTATATCGCCTTTTACTTTTATCAGGATATGGTCCATGTTGCCTATGGGAATGTGGATTACCATCGGTGTAATGTTATGATGCAAACTGGCGAAATGAAAGTCTTCCACAACACCAATGACCTCTCCTTCCCAAACGTTTACAGTTAATTTTTTACCTATTGCCGAATCTGTCCATCCAAACATCCGCACGGCTGCTTCATTAATGATGAAAGCAGTACTATCGTTGAAAAACTCATCAGAAAAATCTCTGCCTTCCATAAGAGTTAATCCCAGGGTCTTAGTGTAATCATAATGACCCGAAAACAGGTTTATTCGGTAGGGCTCCTCCGAGTTACTTTCGTCCACAACAGGTACACTCGGGTGTTTCCCATCCAGCAGATTACTACTTGCAGTTACGGTTACAACATTTGGATTGAGTAGCAGCTGCCGACGAGCCCGCATATAAGTACCGGAAAGCGCTTCTCCTTCAACTTTGAGCGCTATTATCTGTTCCTTATCGTACCTCAGGTCTTTTTCCCTTAGGAACCGCATCTGATCTTTTATCACCAAACTTGAGGCAACCAGTGCGATGGTTATAAAAAACTGTGCCCCAACAAGCCACGCTTTTATATTAAATCTGTTGGCACCATTAGCTGTTCTTTCCTGTAGCGCTTTTACCGGAAGAAGCCGCGACAGGAAGAGTGCAGGGTACGAACCTCCTAAAAAACCCACCAGTACCACAATCAAAAAAACAGTGTACCAATAATCGGTTAGGTAACTTAGTATATCAAGCTCAACACCAAATACGTAAGCTAAACTTCCACTGAATATTTCCAGAATTGTTATGGCGAGTACCATTGAGATCAAGCTTATTAAAAATGCTTCTACCATATATTGCCAAAACATGGTGGATCTATGCCCCCCAAGGGTCTTTCTTACGCCTACTTCCTTGGCCCTTTTTAATGATAGTGTAGTGGAGAGGTTGGCAAAATTAAAAATAGCCAGACCTAATATTAGAAATGCAATTGCCGATAGCACTTGAACATACTTGATATCGCCGTTGGTTGGCATTCCGTTTCTTTCCGAAATATCCCTGGAGTAAAGATGTATGTCTGATATGGGTTGCAATACAAAGCCGTAATTCCTAGCCCTGTCCTCACCCATATTGCTTACAACAAAATCTTCAAATTTAGCGCTCAGCTCATCCGGATTAACTCCTTTTTGCAGCTTTAAGTAGGTGGGAAAAGAGGCCCAACCCCACGTTTGCAAGGTTACTGGATAGCCTGCCGGTGTTTCAAAGGTTTCAAAAGAAATAATCATATTAAAGTCAAGATGACTTGGTGAAGCTGGCTCTGCCACAACACCGGTTACTGTCAATTCCAATTGATCATCAAGCGTTATGATTTGGCCCAGTGGATCGTCGTCTCCAAAATATTTTCGGGCAAGGTCAGAAGAAATTAGCGCCGTATTTTTGCGCATAAGCGCCGTCTGGCGGTTGCCTGCCAGGAGGTCGAATGTGAAAACCTCAAGAAAACTTGAGTCTGCATAAAAGACTCTGTCTTCATAAAATTCTTCTTCACCTATTCTTAGTAAAACATCGTCGGCATGCCTGAACCGAAGATAATATTCTATTCCGGAAAGCTGAGCTTTCATTTCAGGGCCAACCGGAGGCCCTACCGCTGACGCCTGAGTACCTGTCTTCTTCCTGAGTAGATTTACACGGTATACGTTTTCTTTCTCTTTAATGAAGCTGTCGTAAGAAAGCTCATACTGAACAAAATTGATGATCAGTAAAAAGCTGGCTAACCCAACGATAAGCCCGCTGATGTTAATTATTGAAAATACACTGTTTTTCAGCAGGTATCTGACCGCGTACTTTAAGTAGTTGCCGAACATTCTTCTTTTAACACATCAACGGGGTTCATAAAGGCCGCCTTTAAGGACTGAAAACTTGTTGTGATCGCTGCGATTAGTAGAACCAAAAGGGCCGATTTAATATAGGGGAGCGCACCGATAGGGATTTTGTAGGCAAGCCCTTCCAGCCAATCCTGCACCAGTAAATAGCTCAATGGAATAGAAATCAGGAAGGACACCATTATGATCTTAAAAAAGCTGCCATTCACCAATTTCAGAATTCCCCAAACCGGAGCGCCAAGTACTTTTCTAATTCCTATCTGACGTATCATCTGGCTCACGGTGAATGAGATTAAGCTTAGCGCCCCCAAACATGCTACGATAATGGCAATACTTGAGAAGGTGAAGAACACGTTTAAAAAGCGCTTTTCACTTGCATAGAGCTCTTGAAGCTCGGTATCCATAAAAGTAAAATCAATAGGTCGTCCATTAGCGTGTTTATTCCACACGCTCGTTAAGCGCTCAAGTGTTTGTTCAATATCGTTAGAGGTATATCTGACAATAAGGTAGCTTACAGGCATTGTAATTTCACTGGCCAATGAGAATATCACGGGTTGGATTTCAGTATGCATAGAAGTAAAGTGAAAGTCTTTCACTACACCAATAACCGTGGCCTTCTTTCTTGACCATTGACTACCTGTAAAGGCAAGCCCAGTAAGCTTTTCACCTACGGGATCGTCAAAACCCAAGAATTCAGCAGCCGACTCATTCAAAACATAAGCATCTGTAGCGTCTGACGAAAAATCCTTGGAAAATGAGCGCCCATCTACCATTTCCGCTTCGAGAGTTTCAAAGTAATCGTGCCCAACTATAATGGTAGAAACCATAGTTTCTTCCTTTTCAGTTGTGTACTGCCTCCAGCCACCTATTCTATTTACCGGACTATTGTTACTTACCGTAACAGAAGTGAAGTCTTTTTGAGTTAACAACTCTTGTTTAATTACCTCATGCTTTTCTTGCAATTCAGAGGTAGAAAGTGGCAGATATAACACCGAAGACGTATTTACCCCCATTTTTTTATTGCTCATGAAATTGATCTGTTCTCCAATAAGCAGCGTGCTTACCAGCAAAGTGGAGGTAGTGGCAAATTGAAGGACAAGTAGTAGCTTCCGGAGGGATAAAACACTCCCTGTAATTTTAACCTGCTCACCACTCACTGACCGCAAGGCATTGAACCTTGAGAGATAAAAAGCAGGATAACTACCGGTTACGAGGCCTAAAAAAATACCAAAAATCAAAAGTCCCAAAATAAATTTAAGATCACCGATAATACTCGGTTGAAGCGTCATGCCTGAAAGCTCATTGAAATAGGGCATCAGTATTTCTGTGAGAAGACCTCCAAGCAGTACGGCAAATAAGGAAAGCACAACAGATTCTATCAGGTGCTGGAATACAAGTTGACTTTTACTTGCGCCAACTATTTTTCTAAGACCAACTTCTTTTGATCTTCCGCCTGATTTAGCAACCGCCAGATTCATATAATTAATGCCGGCGATTACAAGAATTAGAAATGCCACAGACAAGAAGATATAGGTATATAACATGTCGCCATTCGGAGCTAATTCACCGCTTAAATTTGAAGTTAGGTGAATAGACTCCAGCGGTTGCAGGAAGTACTCTGGGGGATCATCAAAATCATACCATCGCTCTACAACAGACTTCAGGTTTTTTTGAATCAGATTAATATCCGCTTCTTCTTCCAGTTTCACATAGGTATAATGACTTGTGCCCCCCTTATTATTGGTCACCCAGGCGGGATAGGACGATAAAACCGTAGCCTGAGAAATGATCATATCGGCATGAAAATGACTATTGGAAGGAAAGTCTTCCATTAACCCCGTTATCTCTAAGACGAAGTCATCCAATTCAAGTGATTCACCAACAGGGTTTTCATTGCCGAAGTATTTTGCTGCCATAGACTCACTGATAACGGCTGTATTAACCCTATCTAACACTGCCGATGGTTGGCCTTCAACCAACGGAAAAGAAAACACTTCAAAGAATGTACTGTCAGCCACCAATAAATCATCTTCCTGGAACACCTTTTCATTTCGCCTGACAAGCCCATTATTAGGTATTAATCGTGTCCATTTTTCAATTCCTGAAACGGCGCTCAGTTCGGGAGCGAATAGGTATGTGATATTTGCACTTCGATTTCTTTCTGCTCCACCCTGCTTATGACTGCCCGCAACCCGATAGAGCTTGTCACTATCCGTGTGAAATTTGTCGTAGCTCCACTCATCTTGAACAAACAAAAGAAGCAAGAGGCAAGAAGTGATGCCTGTGGTTAACCCAAAGATATTTACCAGAGTATAGCCTAACTTCTTCCTTAAGTTTCTTGCGGCAATTTTTAAGTAATTTATGAGCATATCATTCTTCCTTTAACGTATTCACGGGATTTGTGGTGGCTGCTTGTATAGACTGATAACTCACGGTAATCGAAGCAAATAAAGCAATCAGAGCGCTTGCAATCACAAAGATCATGGGGCTCAACTCCATACGATAAGCAAAATTTTCCAACCACTTTCCTGACAAATGGTAAGCCAGTGGCGCTGAAAGAAATAATGCTATAAGTACTAGAATAAATAGTCTTTTATTTATCAAAATTAGAATATCGAAGATACCTGCGCCCAATATCTTTCGACCTCCTATTTCCTTTACTTTTTGAGCTGTAGAGTAGGAAACAAGTCCAAAAAGACCCATGCACGCAATTAAAATACCAATGACAGTAAAGAAGGAGAACATTTTACTCAATTGGTCCTCGGATGCATACATCTCGGTCAGGTTCTCATCTAAATACTCATAACTGAAAGGCCGTTCAGAGGCGGTGTCTTGCCAATTGTCTCTAAGAAAATTAATTGCCTCTTTAGCGGCATTAGGTCCAATCTTGACAGCAATAGTCTGATATGCCTCAGGGTAGATGTGCATTACGGTAGTGCTTACCGATTCCTTCAGGCTTTTGAAGTGGAAATCTTTAATCACTCCAATTACTTCTCCATTTTTAATTGAATCATAATTCCACATATCCCAGTTTAGGGGTTGGCCAATGGCCTCCTTGGGTGAGTCAAAGCCTAAATTGCGAACTGCGGTTTCGTTAATAATGAACGCCTTTGATGCATCTGTGCCGAAATTTTTATCGAACCCTCGTCCTGCTATTACCTCCAATCCAAGCGTTCCGATATAATCAAAATCCACCATAAAATGGTTAGCCGGAAATGTCTTGTTTACGGAATTTCTGATCTCATCACCAGAGACTATCTGGCCTGGAAGTCCGAAACTGTAGGATATAGACTCAATGCCCGCTTTACCACCCCACTTGTTCTTGATAGTCTTTAAACGCTCTGTATCAGCTCGCAATTTTTGACTGATCGGCAGTAAAACCACTTGGCTTTTGTCAAAACCAAGGTCTGTATTTCTTAGAAATGATAGCTGCTCATAAACGACCAAAGCCACTATTATGAGGAAAACCGAAAGTGAAAACTGAAATACTACAGCCACATGCTGAAAGAATTGACCAGTTAAACCTTGCTTGAAAAACCTTCTATTAAAAAGGCTAAGAGAGCTAAATGAAGATCCAAAAAAAGCGGGGTAGGTTCCTGCCAAAAGGCCAATAACAAGTGCAAAAAGAAAAACAAAGAGCACTGCCAATGGCTCAGCTATAAAATAAGAGTCTATAGTCTTTGTGGTAAACTTGTTTAAGTAAGGCAATGACAGCTCAGCGATCAGCCCTGCCAACATCACAGAAAAAATGGTTAACAACACGGATTCACCTAAAAACTGAAAGATTAGCTGTCTCCTCTGCGCTCCAATAACCTTTCTGACGGCAATTTCCTTTAGGCGATGAATTGAACGAGCGGTAGAAAGATTGGTGAAATTCACACAAACAATAATTATAATAAACAAAGCTGCTGCCGACAATGCGTACACGGTGTAAATATTCCCCCGCTTCGCTATCTCCCACTGAAAGTTGGAAGAGTACAGGTAGATATCATCTATTGCCTGGATGTAAGGCGTATATACAAAACCTACAGGCTTGGTTATAGGGTGTGCATATTTTTCACTAAAAGCGGCAAGGCCTGCTTCGAACTTGTCAGCATCTGTACCTTCTTTCAGCTTGATATAGGTGAAAAACTGCTGCCAAACCCAATTGTTTAACCGTTCGCTATTCCAATATTTGAACAGGCTGGACATAGACATAATGATCTCCGCCTGGAGATGTGAATGTTCCGAAATGTCCTTGTAAATACCTACCAGTGCAAACTCTTCATTTTGAATTTTAAAGCTTTCACCAACATCTATCGTGCTCAAGTGCTTCCTGGCAAAGCTTTCCGAAACGATCACCTGATTAGGTTCGCGTAGTGCGTTTTGGTCATTTCCATTGATCAATTGGATAGTAAGCATATCAAAAATGGTAGCCTCCGCATAAAGCGCCTTGCGCTCCAGAATCTTTTGGTCTCCTACGGCGAGAAGAATTTCGCCATACGTATCCATCACCCTAAGTGTAGATTCCACCTCAATGTAATCCGCCTTAAGTGTAGGTGCAAATATGGGAGGGACTATGGGCAGCTGCTCTGTGGTGCCATCCTCATCCTGACTTATGTTATAAATTCTAAAAGTTCTGTGTTTATCAGGGTGATAGTCATCATATTTCAATTCGTCCCAAACAAAAATTGAAATGATGAAGAAGCTGGCCATACCTAGTGTCATGCCGGCAATATTGATAAACGAGAATAATTTGTTCTTCGTTAAATTTCTGATCGCAATTTTTAGGTAGTTGGTCAGCATTATTCTTCTTTTAACGAATCAACCGGATTAATGAAACCCGCTTTTAAGGCATGATAGGATACCGTTGCAATGGCAATTACCGCAGCTCCGACAATCGCAATTAAAAATATCCAGGGGCTAATGGTTACTCTGTAGGCAAAGTCCTCCAGCCATTTAACCATACCATACCAGGCTATCACCACAGCCGGTATTCCGGCAATCAACACAATGAGTAGGTATTGTTTGGAGAAGGAATGCACAATACGGCCAACGCTGGCTCCCAGAACTTTTCGGATCGCAATTTCCTTGGTTTTCAGCATAATGCTGAAAGAGGCCAGAGCATAGAGTCCCAGACATGCAATAACAATGGCGAAAGCCATCGCATATTCCAACACAGAAGCGATGTTTTCCTCAGTTTCATAAAGCTCCTTGAACCGTTCCGCTGGAAAGTAATATTCATACTGAATACCAAAGTCCATACGTTCCCATGTCTCAGCAATGGCCTTTATAGTTGCTTCCCGGCTTGCGGGTGTCAATTTGAGTGTGATAAAGGAATAGGAACGAGCACTGTCCCCCCCGTAAAAATGAACCAAGGGCTGAACAGGCTCTCTTAATGATTGCACATTGAAATCTTTAACCAGACCGATAATGTCAAGCTCATCACGCGATCTTGGAAACATAAGCTTCTTGCCTTCAATAGATTCCCAACCAATCTGCTTCATGGCAGTCTCATTGAGTATTACTCCTGAATTAAAGTCGCTTTGAGAGCCTTCATTAAACGCTCGACCCTCAAGTAAATCTATACCATAAGTATCAAAAAAATCATGACCAACCACGGCTACCTGCCAATCCAGTGGTGGAATATCTTTCCCCTTCGGTAGGAAAAGACTGAAAGATCTACGGTAATTCCCTGGAACGGAGTTCGAGCCCGTGACGTTCTTTACACCCGGTAGCTGTCGCAATTCATTTCTAAATGATATGACTCTTGGCAGTGCCGCCTGAGGATCTTCAAAGTCCCTGAGCGAAAGTGGGATTACCATGGCGTTGTCCTGATCAAAATTTAAATCATGTGACTTCAGAAAATCGATTTGACTGTTAATAACACCAACACCGCTGATCAGTGCAATCGCCAGGATAAACTGTACCGCTACAAGGCCATTCCTGACTGACAACTTTCCGGGTCGAACGGATTGGTTTTTCAATACCTCACTCGCTTGATTTCGAGTAATGAACAACGCGGGGTAAACCCCTGACATGGCCCCGGTCATCACGCCAATGATAAAAAGAAGACTCAGGTAGATAGCGGAGTATTCGATTTGAAGCTGCATACCAATCAACTCATTAAACTGGGGTAAAAGCAGCTCGGCCAGAAGTCCACCTAACACCAGAGAAATGATTCCCATAATGACAGATTCTCCTAAAAGTTGATATACCAGGCGTTTTCGGTTGGCGCCCAGTACTTTTCTGATACCCAGTTCTTTATAGCGAAGTAAGCTTTGCGCTGTGGAGAGATTAGTAAAGTTTATGATAGCAGTAAGCAGAATACCAAAAGCAACCAAGAGCATGATCTTAGCATATTTCTTTCCACCCGTCATTTTTTCAAAATAATCCTTAAGTGGAAGGATCAGAAAATTACCCTGTTCCTGCTCGTTGACGTACTTCTCCATGAGGACATTTAATTTCCCCCTTAATTGATCAGGACTGACGTCAGCTCTCAGCTTTATAAATGAATCACAAAAGGAGCCCCCCCAAAGGTTATCACCCATCCAGCCTCTAACCATACTCATGGTCAGAGGAGCTATGCACTCAAATGTGAATGAAGAATTAGTTGGGATATCATCCAGCACTCCCGTAACTATTCGCTCCCTTGAAAACCCAAAAATCAGGGTCTGACCCAGGGGGTCCTCTTCCCCGAAAAATTTCTCGGCTACACGCTTATGGATGATGACGGCATCAGGATTATCAAGAGCGGTCGCTGGATCGCCCTTTAAAAGTTTGAAGGAAAAGACCTCGAAGAAATTAGAATCAGCCATGGTGATAGACTGTTCAAACCGCTTTTCACCATTCTCTACCCAGGTATTTCCAAAATTCGCAAACCTCGTCCCTACTATTACTTCCGGGAACTCTTCCTTGGCGGCATCCACCATTGGAAACCAGGTATCATAAACGTCTAATCGTCCATCTTCTGTAGGCCGGTCCCGATACATGAAATAGACCTGATCAGAATCTCTGTGGAACTGGTCGTAAGTGAGAACGCTCTGCGCATATAGCAAAATCAAAATGGTGGTTGCGATACTGCCTCCTAGCCCGAGGATATTGATAAAGGAGTAGGACTTGTGCTTTAAAATGTTCCTGAAGGCTATTTTAAGATAGTTCCTAAGCATATTTATTTTGAGTTTTTGACCGAGATAATAATTCCAAATAACATGCCTTTAAAATTATCCCCTGATAATCAGCTTATTATAATAAATTTGACTTCGGCGAAAGCATTAGTTTGTTCCGGTATGGAACAGTCTTGTTCCGGGGCGGAACACTATTGCTCTTTCAAATTGTCCACCGGATTCTGCGAGGTAGTCCTGAATGTGAGGTAAGCCACGGTCATTAGGGCAACAGTTAAGAGCGCAACTGCCGAAATAATAAAGTCCACTGGGTTTAATTCAATTCGATAATTGAAGTTCTGCAACCAATTATCCATGATATACCAAGCTACAGGGATACCAATAACTATTGAAATTCCAATCAACTTGACAAAGTCTTTCATTAGTAGTGACAACAGTTTAGCGGTAGAAGCTCCAAATACCTTTCGCACGCTCACTTCTTTCATACGCTGAGAATAGCTAATAGAGGCAATCCCAAACAATCCCAAACATGCAATTACCACAGCTATAAATGAAAAGGCGCTAAAGACCTGAGATGTTTTTTTCTCCCCTATATATTGTTTTTCAAGATCGGCGGCTAAGAAACTGTATTCAAATTCGAAGCGCTCTTCAAATTGCTTCCACACCGCTTCAACTTTGGTTATAGTGTTGAGCATGTCAGCGCCTGAAATTTTTAGTACTACATGATTATAGGCAGGACGTAAGCAAAAAAGTAATGGCCTCACCGGACTGTGTAGTGAGTTATAATTAAAATCCTTCACTACTCCTATTACCGTACCGCGAGCCGGTGGTTGCCCATTATTGTCCCAGGACCAGGTTATTTCACTACCTATATAGGGAGGTTCCAAATTCAGGTTAAGCGCTGCGGTTTCGTTAAGGATGAAGGAAGATGAATCTGCGGGGTTATTTTCTAAAAAGCTTCTGCCATAAAGTACTTCAAGGCCTAAAACGTCTATCAGACCGGCATCCACAAAAACTTCCGATGAGCTCACCCTGCTTTGGGGATCCTCCGTTTTAAATATTGAATTTTGGTTAAACTGTTGTCCCGGAATATTTGATGCGGCAGATACAGCTTCCACGCCTGCAATAGCCGAAAGTTCAATTTGCATGGCTTCAAAACTACCGGCCAGGTCAGTGTTTTTCATCGGGACTACCATCACCTGCTTTTGATCAAATCCAAGGTCCCTATTGTTGATGTAATGAAGTTGGTCATAAATGATAATACTACCAGCTGTTAACAAAAGGGATATGGTAAACTGAAAAACCATTAGCGCCTTTCGGAAAGTAGCCCCTTGGGTTTGATCTTATCTATGCCTTTGAGGGTTTTTACCGGATGAATAGACGAAAGAAAGAATGCCGGATAAAGGCCTGAAATGATCCCGGTAAAAACCCCTGAAGCTAACAGAATAACTATCCATTCAGGGTGGTGTAAATAGGATATCTCCAGAGTTTTTCCTGTCAGCTGATTAAAGAAAGGTAGTGGTAGTGATACCTCTGCAATGAATCCTGCCAGCACCATTCCCGCTAGCGCCGTGAGAACAGACTCTCCTAAAAACTGATTGGTGACTTGAAACTTGTAAGCCCCAAGTGTTTTACGGATACCGATTTCTTTTGATCGATCAGTGGATCGCGCTGTAGTCAGGTTCATAAAATTGACACAGGCAACGACCAGGATCAGAAAGGCCGCAGCAGACATGATATATACGTAATCAATGTTGCCATTGGACTCAAGCTCCCAACGGATCTGTGAATGCAAATGGATATCTGCGATGGGTTGTAATTTAAAATGCATGTTTTCCTCGACAACTCTCTGCATATCTTCTTCGGAAACCTCCAGGTAACCTGTTGCCCATTCCATCAATTGCTCTTGTAGATCGTTAGGATCACTACCAGGTTGTAATCTGATGTAATTAAAATGACCGAAGTCTGCCCAGGTATAATAGGGGTCATCTCCTCCCTCAAATGCTTTTATGGTTACATAGGATACAAGTGCATCAAAGTGAAAGTGAGAATTAACAGGAACATCTTTAAATATGCCTTCAACCACTAGCAGTGTGCTGTCGTCATTAATCGCAAGATATTTTCCAAGAGGTTCTTCGTCCCCAAAATATCGTTTGGCGGCCTTTTCGGAAAGTAACAAGCCTCCAATCTGCCTTAAGACCTCATTTCGGTTTCCTTTGACTAACTCAAAAGAGAAAACATCAAAAAAAGTACTGTCAACACTTAAAATATTGCGTTCATCAAATGTTATATCTTTTTCCAGGTTTCTGACTGAGAAAGTCTCCCGGGTCAATCCTGGTCCCCAGAGGGGTGACAGTGATGTGGCTGCATTGACCTGCGGAAAGTCCTTGACCATGGCCAAAGCCATGGGATGAGGAGTACGCGTCTGAGGCTGCTGCGACCACCATGCTACCCGATAGATATCACCAGCATCTTCATGAAAATTGTCATAGCTTAGCTCGTCTCTCACAAAAATTACAATGAGCAGGACACAGGCCATTCCAAAGCCAAGACCAAATATGTTGATAAATGAATGGAGTCGCTCTTTTATGAGGTTTCTAAATGCGATCTTTATATAGTTGCGTAACATGCGCTCTTGGTTATCTGTTATTGGTTTATTCGTTTCTTAGCACATCTGTCGGATTAGTGAGCGCAGCTTTGACGGTATTATAGCTTACCGCCAGCAGAGCTACAATGATTGCGGTCAGTCCGGCCATTACATACGGACCGATCCCCGGTTCAATGTGATAAGCGTATGTGGAAAGCCAACTTTTTATATAAAAGAAGGCTATTGGAAATCCAAGCGCCAGCGATAACATTACCAATTTCAAAAAGTCAGACGAAAATTGGTAAACAAGGCTGCTCAAATTGGCGCCCAATACTTTACGAATTCCTGTTTCTTTACTTCTCCTGTTAGCCATAAAAGCAGATAGCCCAAAAAGGCCCAGGCAAGAAATAACAATTGCTATCAAAGCAAACCCGAAGGTCAAGTCGCCAATTACCGTTAAATCGGTGTAGGAACTTAGACGTTGATCATCTAGAAAAGTATAGTCAAAGGGATAATTTTCTTCATATTTGGAATACACCGCTTCAATATCAGTAAGCAGTCCTTGCGTGTTTTCTGTATCAAACTGAATATAGGCGCTCCAAGTCTGATCCGGGTTACATTTTATAATCACTGGCTCGATTTGTTCTGCCAGTGACTGATGATGATAATTTTCAGCTACTCCGACAATTTTACCCTCATGCCCCCAGACGGTTAGTGGAGATCCTATCGGCTCATCCAACATCATGGCATCAGCCGCTGCCTGATTGATAATAAACTGCATATGTGCTTCGTCTTGATCATGAAAGGCTCTTCCCTGAATAAGATCTATTTCGAATGTGCTTAGAAAATCTTCACTTACCTGGATCACATTAAAGAAGAAAACCGCGCCCTCAGGTTTACCAGGCCAAAAAACACCGTTATTGGGATTGGTAGTGCTTATAGGATCTTGCTCTGTAAAACTTACCGACTCAACTCCTGGTAAGGCAAGTAATTCCTGTCTGTATGCACCTGACTTTTCTCGTATGCCATGCAGTTGGTGTGAAAGAATATCGTCGGTCCGAATACCAAGTGGCTTTTCCTGAATGTATTTGAATTGATTGAATACGACAATGGTGAAAACAATAAATACCGTTGATAGCGTGAACTGGGTAACCACCAATACCTTTCTCAAGTCAAACAGTCTAATCGCTTTGGATTTGAATTCTTTTTTGGCTGATAACTGAAAAGAAGAAAAAATCAGAGCAGGATATAAACCCGCCACTACACCTAGCACAATGGCCCCAACACTTGATGAGAGTATCATCGCAATAGAATCGAATGGCACAACGATGTTCTTATTAGTCAAAGCATTGAAAACCGGCATGACTATCTCCACCGCAGTGATCGCCAAAATAGTAGCCACCAGCGCCACAAGAATTGATTCTATGACCAATTGCACGATAATCTGTCTTCTCTGCGCCCCTATCGCCTTTCGTAAACCGATTTCTATACGTCTTTGACTGGCTATGGCCGTTGAGAGGTTGGTGAAGTTGATACAGGCGATAAGCAAGATGACCACCGCAATGATGGAAAGCAGCCTGACATTTTTAATCTTTCCGGAAAAATCTCGCCCTTCGGAAATGTCATTATGTAAGTACATTTCTTCAAAGGGATACACAAAAAGCGCGTCATTGCGGTCGCTATGATTCACTAAAACCGTACTGAGTTTTGAATCTAAATTTGAACGATCCATACCCACCTCTGCCTCCAGGTAGGCCGTCACGTTGTAATTGGAAAGGGAGTGAGGGTTATTACCCTTCCACCATGGTCTGTACCTATCCTCAAATTCCTGATAGGAAAGGATAAAATCAAACTGAAGAGAGGAATGAGCTGGAATGTTCTCCAGTACGCCCCGGACGATATAGCTTTGCTTTTTATTATTCTCCTGGGAGATTTCTATGAAATGATTTAAAGGGCTTCCACCGGGAAAATACTTCTCAGCGAGTTCAGCCGTTATGACCACAGCGTTTGGGGAGTCAAATAAATTCTGCCTGTCCCCCTCCCGCAAGGGAAAACTAAACATATCCAATAGCGCCTCATCTGCATAGATCCCACGTTCCAAAAACCTGGAATCCCCTTTTTCAAAAGCCGCGTTAGCGGGGAAGACTCTGGTGATACCTTTAATTTCCGGGACTTGAGCACGTAAAAGTGCTACCAATGCTGAAGGAATATAGGGAACGATAGTTTTTTCGTTTTCACCACTTTTCTCGGTAAAGGCCTGATAGATGTGCTCCCCATTTTTATGAAAGCTATCGTGTTTGAACTCATCCCAAACCCAAAGGGAAATAAAAGCAAAACAGGCGATTCCAAAGGTGAGCCCAAATACATTTATTGCCGTGTAAAGCCTCTGCTTATACAGATTTCTGAGCGCTATTTTAACGTAGTTTCTTAGCATTTTGCAGGATTTAAGCGGCTATTCCTTCCTTAAATTTTCGATAGGGTTAACACTTGCTGCGCTTTGAAGATTATAAAACACACTTGAGGCCGCCACGAAAATGATCATCACTACAGGCAGTACCACGGTAAGTACATTTACCTCAAACCTGTAGGTAAAATGCTGCAACCATTCTTGTATCAGCCACCAGGCAATGGACAGCCCAACAAGTCCAGCGCCTAGAGACATCATAAAATAGGATCCTAAGTATTGACGAAGAAGCAAAAGTGTGCTGGCTCCCAGTACTTTTTTAATCGAGATGGTTTTGAAGTTACCTTTGGCTTCGAGGTTAGACAAACTAAACAAACCCAAAGCGGATAACAGAATGGCCAGGTAAGAGATATAGGCAAACCCTGAAGCTAGTCGGTTATCTGAGCTATTAAATTTATCGTACTCGTCGGTTAAGAATGCATAGGAGAAAGGGCTATCCGTATCCAGCGCTTTCCATAAGGTGGAGATTTTATTAAGTAGCGCCTGAGTATCACGACTGCTATACCTGATTCCAATCTGCTTTCTCAGCCCTTTGGTTTCTGAAACAACAAGGAATAAAGGCTGTATCTTATCTCTGAGGCTTCGATAATGGAAATCTTTGACAATACCGATAACTTCTACCCTACGCTCGCCAGACATAAAGGTGGAAAGGTCCAATTCCTGAAAGGAAAAATATTCACCAACTCCGCCATTAGGCAACCCAAGCAGCTTCAGCGCCTCTTCGTTGATGATTACCCGCTGAGTCATGTCTGTTAGATTTTCAAAGTCAAAGTTTCTGCCGTTGATAATTTCAATATCAAGCAGGTCAACATAATCATCAAGCACGTACGTAATGTTGATATCAAAAGACTCACCATAACGGTTTTTTACAGGTGTGGAAAAAGACCTATCTGGCATAGGGCCGGCAGCCACTTTTTTCACCTCGGGTAAATCAAGTAAGTCTTTTTTGAAACTCTCATACTGGAGCTGGTTGATTTTGCTATTTGCATTTATTACCAAAACTCCTTCTGCCAGCAGGCCAAGATCTTTTTCATTCAAGTAATCCATTTGCTTTTGCATGATCACGGTGGCGGTAAGCAGCATCGTAGAAATTACAAACTGGATACCAACTAAAATTTTGATGAGACCGACCCTTGAGGTTGGCTTAATTGAATCGCTCCGAAGCAAAGAGCTTGGAGAAAACGAAGTGATATAATAAGCCGGATAGAGGCCTGCGGCCAGGGTAACCACAACAAGAACGGAAGCAAAAATTGAGTATAGTTGGGGACTTGTGTAATCCAGCATTACCTCGTATTGTATCCAATGGTTCATGTGAGGTAGAGCAAATTCTAAGAATACTCCTCCTAAAAGAATGGCAACCGAGACTATAGTAAATGTTTCTAAGAGTAGTTGAAGAATAATTTGCTTACGGCTGGCGCCTTGAATTTTGCGAATGCCCATTTCTTTAATACGCTTTAAGTACTTAGCCAAGTAAGGTTAGTGTGATTAAAACTTACAGTGATTAGAATAAGCAGTGCAACAGAGCCTAGAACATAGAGAAAATCAATATTACCGTTGACGCTGAAATCGTTTAACTCCGGATTTGTGTGCAAATGGATATCGATGAGCCGCTGAATACTAAACTTATAGGCTTTATCTACTTCTCCGTTGAAAAGTTGGTTGACCTGCCGTTCCATATCGTATTCATTCTCGTTTGCACTCAGAAAGTATTTTGTTAGCCATAAGTCGCCTTTAGGATCTGCATAGTCGTTTACTCCCAAAAAATCGATGTTAAGATGTGAGCTTCTTCCCGCAGGTTTTAAAACCCCTTCTATCTCATATACTTTATTAGAAATGGTAATGACCTCTCCCAAAGGGGAAGTATCGCCGAAATATTTATCGGCAATCCTTGAAGAGACGACGATCTTATCCAAAGACTTTAAAACGGTTTCTTCATTTCCCTCAAACAGGTCGAAATCAAAAACTCTAAAAAAATTGGAATCCGCGCGATGGAGCTGTGGCTCGTAGAATGATTCCCCATCTAATTTTACCACCACCTTTAACTCACTTGAGACGTTCGTGGAACGCTCGACAAAGGGCAATGATTTGTCAATACCCAAAGCATGTCGGGTGCTTATTTCCTTTAGGTAAAGCGTTCCTGTAGAATGGTTCATGTTATTCAGTACACGATATATTCTTGAAGATTTTGAGTGAAAATCATCAAAAGATAATTGCTGGTTGATATAGATGATGAGGTAGACACTTACCGCTAGTCCAGCAGATAAACCAATGATGTTTATCACACTGGAATAGGAAACATTCCTTATGGCAATTTTTAAATAATTCTTTATCACAATTGTTAATTTAAGTTCTTATTCATTTCGTAAAACTTCTGCAGGGTTTGCGAGCGCAGCTTTTACTACCAGGTAACTTACCGAGAGTAAAGCCAGAAGCAAACTCACAGTGCCTGCCCAAAAAAGCTGTGCATATATGTTGTCGATTCGGTAGGCATAATTGTCAAGCCAAAGGCCGGTGATATAATAACCAAAGGGCAAAGCGATAAGAATAGACAGCCCAACTAACTTCATGAATTGATTGTTGACCAGCGCCAGCACCTCAGCTATGCTAGCCCCGTATACTTTTCTAATACTGATCTCTTTTCTTCGTTGCTCCGTAGAGAACGCAGTAAGACCGACCAAACCCAGACAGGCAATGATTACCGCCAATCCGGTAAAAACCTGAATCAAAATAGCGAAGTCGGACTCACTCTTGTATTTTGCCGCAAAATCATCGTCAAGAAAATGGTATTCGAAAGGGAAATTGGCGGAATACTCCTCATAGTGTTGTTCTAAGAAGCTCAATGCACTGGAAAAGTCAACGCCTGACAACCGGGCAGCAAAAAACGAATATTCCGGGGAGTAATTGTGAATCACCATGGGGCCGATTTTTTCTTCCATCGATAGGTAGTGAAAGTCTCTTACCACCCCGATCACTTCACCTTTTTTTAAGGTATCTCCCGCTACCCATATGTCCCAATTTACCTCTTTGCCAATAGCAGCTTCATTTGACCATCCCATAGCCCTTGCCGCGGCTTCATTGATAATAAAGGCTGAATTTTCATCATTGATCCTGTCGTTGGAAAAACCTCTACCCGCCAGGATTTTTATTCCTAACGTACCTATGATATCCGCGTCCCCCATCAATATTTTTGAAGGGAGCAGCGTTTGCGTTTGGGGAAACAAAATCTCATCCCCCTGAACATAAAACCCGGGCAATCCTGAAGTGGCTGAAATAGCTTCTATTCCTGAATGGGCTGTGGCCCTGGATTTAAATGATTCCAAATTTGTACTCATTGCTTTACCACGAATCGAAAAAACAACTACCTGTTCCTTATCAAAACCCATGTCCTTATTTTGTATGTATCGGATTTGACTCAGCATAACTAAGGTGCCCATGATAAGTACGGCCGTAGTGGTAAATTGAAAAACTACAAGCACTTTCCTGATCCTGCCAAAACCCAAAGCCGCAGTCTGTTTCTTCAAAATCTTCACGGGATGGAAAGAGGAAAGGTAAAATGCCGAGAAGCTCCCGGCCAAGACCC